>CAYSZN010000549.1:0-3005 GCA_964435425.1 uncultured Akkermansia sp.
AGCCGACCGTCGCGGAGCATCTCGGGACGGTAGCCGCGGTTGATGCCGGGATTCACCCGGATCGGCCACACCAGCTGGTCCGCCGCCGCGTTCACATTCGTGCCCGCCAGCGAGGGATAGTGCGCCTGCCGCGCCAGATACTTCGCATCGATCACGTCCACGCGGATATGGTCGCTGTTCGAGCCGTGGTAGAGGCGTCCGTAGGCGTCCTGCGCCAGTCCCCACTGGCCGCGGAAGCTCGTCGTGCCCAGCTCCCATTTTCCCTCGCGGTAGCGGAACTTCCGGGTGTAGGCGGCGCTGTAGATCCAGTTGTCGAAGGCCCAGAGCAGGCTGTTCGGGGCGCGCTCCGGGTTCGCCAGATGCGGGCGGGCCGGGTCCACCTTGACGCCGTAGTCCATCGCCACGATCTCCTTCTGGTCCGCCTTGCCGTCCCCGTCCGTGTCCCGGTAGAAGGCCAGCTCCGGCGGCGCGCCGACGAGCAGGCCATCCGCCACCCGCAGCAAGGCGCGGGGCATCACCAGCTCGTCGACGAAGATGGCGGAATGCTCGTAGTGCCCGTCCCCGTCGCGGTCCTCCAAGCGCACGATGCGTCCGCTGGGCTCGTCCTCGCCCTTTCCGTCCACGTCCGGCATGTATCCGCGCATCTCCGCCACCCACATCGACCCATCGGGATCGAAGGTCACGGCCACCGGCTCCTGCACCTGGGGCTCCGACGCGGCCAGCTCGAGGCGGTAGCCCTTGGCCACGGTGAAGGTCTTCATCGCCTCCTCGGGCGAGAGCACCGGAGCGGGTGGAATCTGCTCCTTGGGAACCAGCGGCGCCTGGACCACACCCGGCTTGTCCTGGCTGTCCCCGATCTGAGCGAACGACGACGGCGCGCACAAGCCGCCGATCGCCACGATCCATCCAATCCAACTACGAACGTTCATCATCAATGTCGGTATCCGCCCATCCAAGCCCTCCGCTGTCTCCCGCCACCCATTCGGCCGGGATGGAGGATGGCGTCCACACCGCCGGAACCTCCCCGCAAGGCAAGACTTCGTCAACGCTTTTGCCGGAACAAGGAGGGCCGACATTCCTGTCGGCCGACAAGCCCG
Organism: uncultured Akkermansia sp.; assembly: GCA_964435425.1. GTDB lineage: Bacteria > Verrucomicrobiota > Verrucomicrobiia > Verrucomicrobiales > DEV007 > Arctic95D-9. Next base: position 1,098 of record CAYSZN010000549.1, read on the forward strand.
GCCCGGCCCGACGGGCGACAGGAATGTCGCCCCTCCTTGGGTTCTGGTGCCTCGTTCTTGGAAGCGGTTTGGGCGTCCCGTCGATAGGGAAACGCTGCCACTCGCTTAGCGGACCGTGCCGTTCAGTCCCTTGGCGCGCAGGGCGGCCACGATCTCGCCGGGCTTGAGACCTTCGCCGCTGACCTCGAAGGAGTCGGCTCCGTTCTCGGCATCGTGCTCCTTGAAGCCGGAGACGGAGGAGAGGGCCTCGTTCACCGCCTTCACGCAGGAGTCGCAGCAGAGATGCACGCCCGAGACCTTCACCTTCGCCGATTCCGAATCCTTGGCGTCAACCTCGGCGATCTTGACCGTGTCGTGGTCGGAGGCGCCGTAGAAACCGGCCGCAGCGATGGCGTCCAGCGCCTTCTGGACTTCCGAGCCCTTCTTGCCCTTCACCGTCACGCTGCTGCCGCTCGCGTCCACCTCCACGTCGAACTCCGAAGCCGCCTTCTCCACGGCCCGGCGACATCCACCGCAGCAGAGATGCACGTCGGAGAGAGTGACCTCGGTCTCGCCCTCCGGCGCCGCCGCCTTGGCGGGAGCCGAGGCCATCGTCGCCTGCTCCTTGATGAAGGCCTGGTCCTCCGCCACGAGCATGGCGACCGGGATCTCCACGACCGCGCCGCCGTCGCGCCGGATGAAGACGGTCGCCGCATCCTTCATGCGGACGAACTCGCCCTCGATCTTGGCTCCATCGGAAGCCCGGGTCCAGGTACGCGCCTCGCTCTCGCAAGGCCCAACGACGAACGCCAGCACCGTGGCGGCCAACAGGAAAAAGGTACGGTTCATGGCGGAAATCGTAGCGGATTCCGCCTCCGGACGCCAAGGAAACAGGGCCTCTCCGTGATTGCGCTATTCCGGGGGGCGAACGGCGCGTGGGCAGCCGAGAGGAGCGCGGACACTCCTGTCCGCACTTTGTGAACTGGACGCGGCTCTGCCGCCATGCTCCTTTGGTTGCGGGCAGGAGTGCCCATAGGCATCAGGCCAAGAGGCTCGGGTTCCGGGGGGCGCTTGGCAAGCGCCCTTCCTTGGTGCCCCGGCGTACGCGGAAGACCAAGGAACGGGGCTTGCCAAGCCCCGGCACTGCCCAGGGGGCTGCTTTGCCGAGGTGTTTCGCCCCGCAGGTCAACAGTCGTTCGCATCATAGTCGTTCGCATCATACAAGCGCGCCGACGCCTATCCTGACGCCCATGGGCAGGAGTGCCCGCGCTCCCGTGGAAACCGAACGGATCACTCGCTAGACTTCGCCGCTTCGGATCCACCGCCCCTCGTCAAAAACGCAATCAAATCGGCCATGCCCTCGGGCGTCACGACGGCTTCGAGACCGTCGGGCATCAGGGAGAGGCCGGAGCCGGTGATCGTCGCGATGTCGCGGCGCAGGAGGGTTTCGGTGACGCCGTCGGGACGCTTCAGGGTGAGGCTGGCGTCGCTTTCCTCGGCGATCATGCCGAAGACGGAACGGCCATCCCGCGTCTCGACGGTGTAGGCGAGGAAGTTGGACGAGACTTCGCGGTTCGGGTCGAGGGTGTTGATGAGAATCTGCTCGGGACTCCAGGCGCGGATGTTGGCGAGGTTCGGCCCCAAGTCCTGCGTGCCGACATCCCCGGCACGGTGGCAGGCGATGCAGGCGGCGTCGAAGACCAGCTTTCCTTTCGCGGGATCGCCCTTTTGCTCCAGCGCGGGTTTGTATCTCGCGATGACCTCCTGACGGGGACCGGGCGCGGAAGCGCTGAAGAATTTCGCGGCGAGCTCCTTCACTTTCGGGTCGGAGTGCAGGCCGAGCAGACGACGCTGGGCGAAGGGAATCTGGCTCGCGGGGATGAGGCCGCTTTCGACCGCCTCCATCAGGGGCAGGGCGCGGGTGCGAAC
>CAYSZN010000550.1:0-2994 GCA_964435425.1 uncultured Akkermansia sp.
ACAAGGGATGCCACTTTGTCGCCGTCGGAACTGGCAGCGACGGGAAGGCGTTTGTTGCGTGGACGAGGAGGGACGAGGATAGGCAATACGACGCGATCGCCATTCTGAAAGATGGCCGCCGTCTGGGATCTGGCGAATCGTCCCGTGGCGGTGCGGAAGGGGAAGGAAGGGTGGAGAAAGTGAGCTTTGCCGTGCCTCTGGACGAGATCGTCTCCTTTCAAATGAGGTCGAGAGCGATCCAGACGGTGCATCTCTCGGCCGTGCTCCCGCCCCTGCCATGAGCGCCCGCTTCCACGAGACACGCTGGACTCTGGTGTCCCGTTCCAAAGGCGACGATGCCGTTTCCCGGGCGGCGCTGGGCGAACTGTGCGAGGCCTACTACGCCCCGGTCGTGGCCTTTCTGCGCCGCGACGGACGGACCGAGGATGCCGCCCGAGACCTTGCCCACGATTTTTTCGCCAGACTGCTCGCCGGGGGAATGATCGCGGGAGCCGACCCCATGCTCGGCCGGTTCCGTACCTACCTGCTGATGGCGCTGAAACGATTCGCTGCCGACCAGCGGGAGCGGGCGAACGCGGCCAAGCGAGGAGGCGGACGCGGCCATGTCGCCATCGGAGCGGAAACGACGGAGGCCGGAACGGGATGGCAGATCGCCGACGAGAGGGCCGAGGCCCCGGATGCCGCCTTCGACCGCCAATGGGCCATCACCGTTCTGGCCCGCGCCCTCGCCACGGTCGAAGCGGAACTGCGCGAGAGCGGGAAGGGGGATCATTTCGATGTGCTGAAACCCTGGCTGACGGGCGACGCGGGGACTCCGTCGCAGGCCGAGGCCGCCGGGAGGCTTGGCATGGGCGAGGGTGCCCTGAAGGTGGCGATCCACCGTCTCCGCAAGCGTTTCCGCGCCGCCGTGAAAGCGGAGATTGCGCAAACCGTGAGCGGCGAAGGAAGTGTCGAGGAGGAAATGGCCGCCTTGGTCGCGGCTCTGTGTGGATAGGGGGGCGGTAGTCGGGAGTTGATGGTTGGGTGTTGATAGGACCAGTGGCTTGAACTGTGAAATCCAGGATCGCAACGAAACCTGTTTGGAGGCCGTTTTCGGTGAGGTGGTGGGAAAATTATTGATAAAAACAATAATTTTGATAAATTTTATATCAGAACATGCCGATCATTTCACCCACACTGGCATCCACGTAGCCACCGACACGATCATGAGCCATCCGATCCAAGCCCCTCTGCACCATGGGCTCGTCCCCTCGGCGCATCATTGCCCGCCTGCGCTCGTCCGCGTCCCGTCCCTGCGGGGGACGGCTCCCGCCGACGATGGGGAGCTCTTCGTCCACGAGACGCTGGCGTTGTTCGACGCTCTGGAAGACGCCTGGCCCGGGCTGACGTCCGCCGACGCGTCTCCCTTCCAGACCTACGCGTGGAACATTGCCTGGTATGGGGGTTATGCGACGGGGGGCTTCCGTCCCTTGGTCTTCGAGCTGCGCCGGGACGGCGTCACGGTCGCGATCCTGCCCTGCTACCGCGACGGGAGGACGGTGCGTCTCGCCGGCGACCGCCTCTGCGGGTATCAGGATGCCATCGCCCGGAACCGGGAGGACATCGCGTCCCTGCTCCGCCGCGTCCGCGCGTGGCTCGACCACGAGGGGCGGGGTTGCCATTTCCGCTTCGAGCCGCTCTCCGAGGAGGGAGCGCTCCACGCGGTCCTGCGCGATCCCGGCAGCCTGTCTCCGGGCTCGCTGCGGTTCGAGATGCCCCGTGCGCTCTGCCGGTGTGCCGAGCTGCATGGTGGGCTGGACGGATACCTCGCCTCGCTGCCACGGAAACGGCGCAGCGACCTGCGGCATGCGCTGAATCGGCTGGACCGCGAGCTGCCCGGGACGCAGGTCTCGATCCTGCGCGATGCCGAGGCCGGCATCGACGACCTGTGGCATGCCGCCGCCTTCCATGTCGCGCATTCCCGGAAGGAGGAGGAAAGTCCCTTCCACGACCATCGCCTGATCGACCTCCTCGCCCGCGTGGCGAAGGATCCCGACGTGGGATTTCAGCTCGCCTTCCTGATGTCGCATGGCGAGGTGCTCGCGGTGGATTTCGGCTTCGTGCGCGGTGGGCGCTACTACGGCTATCTGGGGGCCTACGACCGGACCTACGCGCGTCTCGCGCCGGGGAAATGCCTGCTGCTGAAGCGCATCGACCGCTGGGTCGCCGAGGACGGCGTGCGGATGCTCGACGTTTCCGAGGAGGACGCGGGCGGCGGGAGCGGTGTGGTGGGAGACCGGTTCTACCGGCTGTGGTCGATGCGGCTCATGCCCGACGACCTCCGCCACCGTCTCCGCCAGGCAGGACTGGAATCCGACAAGCACCTCCGCCGGATCGCGAGAAAGGCTCTGGGGATGGGCGATGGGCTACCGAGATAGGTAGCCCATCAGAACGTCGTGCCGAGCTTCCGCTCGACCGTGGCGCGGGATTGCCGCACGTCGGCTGGCAGCTTTTCAAGGTCGACGCGGGAGAACAGCTCGCGGATCGCGTCAGCGGCTTCGGCATTCCGCTTCGCCTCGATCAGCAGCTCCGCGTGCCGGATGGCGATGCGTCCGTAGCGGGTGGGGGAGACCACAGGATCGGAGACTCCGGTCGATTTCGCGGACCAGGAGAGGGCCGCGTCCCAGTCTCCGGCATCGGCGTGGTGGCGGGCGATCTCCGCCGCCGCCCAGCCGCCTCTGGGGAACAGGGTGGCGAGCCGTTCGCCGGGCTCGCCGCGCAGCTCCTCGACGTTGATCAGCGCCAGATCCTGCATCGGCTTGAAAAAGATCTCGTGGGAGCCGAAGGCCCGCTCCGCCAGCGGGCAGGCGAGCGCGACCCGGAGCGTCTCTTCCCGCCGCTCGGCGGTGGGGACGACATTGGGATCGGGCGATTTGGTCTTCAGGATCTGGGCGAACGCCGTCCAGAACGGGACGGATTTCGTCCGCATCGCCGTCGCGAGGGCCTCGGCGCGCT
>CAYSZN010000551.1:0-2993 GCA_964435425.1 uncultured Akkermansia sp.
CGCGATCCGGCCGGCGGCATCGAGCGGGTGCAGCTCGAGACCCTCGACTCCCGAATCCCCTGACCCGATGAAACCGTCCCTCCCTCTTCTGCTCGCGATCCTGACAAAGCTCCCATCCCTCCCGGCTCAGGAGACACCGCAGGCCGCCTACCTCAACGTCGTGAACCTTGTCGCCCTCCGCGAACCGACCCGCATCTCCCTCGGAGGTTTCGCCTTCAACGGCGGGGAGCCGATGGCTCCGGGCGAGGGTTCCGGGCTGCTCGCGATCCAGCCCGGGACGCATCCCTTCACCCTGGAGAATCCGGCGGCCAAACCGGGCCAGCTCTCCGGGAGCCTCGTCCTCGAGCCCGGCAAGACCGTTGCCGTGGTCTGCTACGACGAGACCGTGGCGGACAAGGACGGCGGGAGCGAGGCCAGGCTGCGCTACAGCGTCCTCGTCGAGGGCGGACGGACAGGCCCCCGGCTCAGCCTCGTCTCGCTGCTGAGGGAGCCCTTCGTCGGCGTCGAGATCTCCGGAAGGCCCGCGACCCTGACACAAGCCCAGGCCCATTCCCATCCCGTGCAGCTCGGCGATGAGATCCGCATCGTCCATGGGGAACAGATCCTCGCCGACCTGCCGATCGCGAAGCCGCTCCACTATCTTGGCTTTCTCTTCGAGTCGCCCGAAAGCGGCAAGGTCGAGCTGTCCCTGATCCAGAACGAGAGGCTCGAATACCAGCCGCCGCTGGAGGAGGAGAAGAACGGCGAGTGAGATTGCCGTGTTTTGTGGCGGTTGTTGGGGCGAAATTCTTTCCGCCCTTCATCGGGCTTGGAGAGGGCGGAAAGGGATTCCGCCCCACTTCCGGCACCGTTCACCCGGCACTCTGCATCTTTGCCAGGAGCTTCCTGTCTTTCTCCCGAGTCTCCAGGGCACGGTGGTAGGAGGCGTCGTTCTTCGTGACCCTCAGGGTATGCGGCGTGCCCTTCTTGATCGTGGTCCGGTCGAGGTCGAGGAAATGCTGCTGGATGTAGTCCTCGACGAGACTGCGGTCGTGCTGCGGTCGCTTGAACTCGTGGCTCTGCTCCTCGGGGCTGGCCATGAAGCGGGCGAGCTCCTCGATCAAGGCGGCGCTGTCGCGGGCGAAATGGCGTCCCCATCCGCCGGAGGCTGGGCGTTTCTCCGGCACAGGACAGGGGCGGGTCCAATCGGGATAGGGTTTCAGTTCGCGGGCGGTCTCCTCGCCGAGCGTCTCCCTGGCGAAAACCATCAGCTCTGGAAAGAGAGAGCCCTTTTCCGTGCCGACGGAGGAGAGGGATCTGTCGGTCAGGAGCGGGCCGAGGAGCCGGCGGATGTAGGCGAGGGACTTGTCCCCGAGCAGGAAGGCGCGGGCCAGGGAGCGATCCGCCTCGTCCTCGATCCGCGGGGAGGCGAGCAGCAGGATGCGGGCTTCGTCGAGGTTTCCCGGCGGATCCGGCTCGCGGACGGGTCGCCAGGAGGCGGACGCGGACTTGAGCGGCAGGCAGACCACGGCGGCGGCGATCCGTCGGGCGGCATCCGCGTCCTCCGGTCTGGTGCGGAGGACATCGAGGAGGCGGAAGAGGGTGCCGCGATTCTTCCCGGCATCCTCGTGGACCAGACCATGGAAAACCGGCTCGAAGGGCGCGGACCCGAAGGCTTGGAGGAGCGTTTTCCACAGGGGAGCGGAGCAAAGGCCGAAGGCCTCCGCCGGGACGCGTGCGACGAGCTTCGCCAGCCAGTCCTCCGACCGCGCCGAGGCAAAGACCGACAAGGCTTCGGCGAAGGAGCTTCCGGGAGCGCCGCTCTCTCCGTCGCGGGTGAACCAGTTCGGATGCGGCAGGGCCTCGGGAAAGCGCTCCACCACGGCCTGCGCGAGCCGCTGGAAGGCGGCTTTGTCGGCCTTCCCCCGCTTGCCGGCGAGCTCCCCCAGCCCCTGGCACGCGCCACGGAGATCGTATTCGCACAGGATGCGCTCGTGGTCCTCTTGTCGCCACCAGACCACCGCCGCGCGGCGATACCAGTAGTCCATGGTGCAGCCGGCGTTGCCCGTGTAGCCTTCGGATTCCTTCTCGTCGGGCTCGCCGTCGTCGATCCCGCCGCTGGCGATCAAGTCCTTTTTGTCCAGACCATACCCTCCGAAATGGACCGGTCGGTCGCGGGCATCCCGCCATTGATCCACGACCAGGCTCTCGTCGTAGATCTCCCCCATTGCATCACCGCCGTTATCCTCCTCGTCTTCGTCGTAGTGTCGGCGGCGACCGCGGTATCCGTAATGGTAGTTGTCGCCGCCAACGAGTTCGCCCATCTGGTGATAGGTCACGAGGCCCAGATGCGCCACCAGACCCGCCTCCCCGGTCGCCGCGAGGAGGGCGCGGGCGCGCGCCCGGTCGTTGCCCTTCAGATTCCGCAGCGAGAAATTGGCCTCCGTGTAGCTGTGCTCCAGCAGCGTCGCCCCCAGCCGTCCTTCGCGCTGTTTCGCCAAGGCTCGCAAGGAGGGCAGCAGGCTCCCCGCCTGCGCGTCGAGGGGCAGGTGCAGCGCGCCCGCATCTCCCTTGTCCAAGCGGAGATTGTAGACCAGGCAGCAGCGGTAGCCGGAGCGGACGGGCGTCACTTCGTGCTCGCAATCCGCGAACAGGGCGGCGAATTGGAAATCCCTCCAGCGCGACTTTGCGCCGAAGTCGATGACCGCCTCCCGCCCGTCGTGGCGGATGTGGAGGGTTCCGCCCTTGTGCGCCGAGGGCAGCGCGACGATGAGCGTGCCGAACATCGCGTCCAGCTTCTCCGTGTCCCGGTGCGGCAGGAAATGCCCGCCTTTTTCGTAGACGAGCAGCTTGTAGGGCAGCGCCGAAACCTTCCCCCCGATTCCGAGATCCCGCTGGACCTGCTCCACCGTTTCCGCCAGAAACCGCTCCCAGGGCTTGGAGTCCAGCTTGAGAGACTTCGCGTCGATCTGCCAGCACTTCCGCACCGCGTCGTCCCGCACCGTCTCCGTCCC
>CAYSZN010000552.1:0-2982 GCA_964435425.1 uncultured Akkermansia sp.
CGCCCCTCCGCCGCCTTGCAAAGCGTCCTGTCCGCCTTAGGTTTCCATTTCCGCGGCCACCCGATGGACCTCCTCTACCTCATTCTCGCGACTCTGGCCTTCCTCGGCGGGTTTGTCCTCGCCGTGGTCTCGTGGCGTCGCGAGAGCGACCGGCCCCATGGGCTGAACATCCCCCTCGCCATCGCCGGACTGGTCTTCCAGACCCTCTTCCTCCACGCCCGCGGCCAGCTCCATGGGCGCTGCCCCATCACCAACGGAGGCGAGGTCCTCGTCTTCGTGTGCTGGAGCATCGTCATCCTCTACCTCGCTCTCGGTCGGGCCTTCCGCCTCTCCCTCCTCGGCGTCTTCACGATGCCCATTGTCTTCCTCCTCCAGCTCCTCGCCATCGCCTACCTCGCCCTCGCCGATCCGGGGGCGCGGCCTCCGACCCGGCTCGACGCCTGGCTCGAGCTCCATGCCTCGACGTCCCTGCTCGCCTACGGAGCCTTCGCCCTCGCCGGCATCGCCGGGGTCATGTATCTGCTGCAGGACCGGCAGCTCAAGAGCCACCGGCCGAGCCGGCTCTTCTATTCCATGCCCCCGATCCGCTACCTCTCCACCGCCCTCGTGCGGCTCCTCGCCATCGGCACGGCCCTCCTCAGCATCGGCATCGTCGCATCCCTCTTCATGGATGTCCGTCCCGCGGCCCCGCATCTCTTCGTCTCCGGCGCGGTCTGGCTCGTCTACGCGCTCCTCCTCGTCGTCCACGCCTGGAAACGGCTCCCGCCGAAACGGCTCTCCCTCTCCGCCATCGCCGCCTTCGCCTTCGCGCTGGCAGCCCTCGCGGCGCTTTGATTCCGAACCCCCGTTTCTCCCGTGTCCATCTTCTGCCTAGGCGTGAACCACAAGACGGCCCCGATCGGGCTCCGGGAGCGTCTCGCCATCTCCGAGCATTCCGTGCCCGGGCATCTCGGCGAGATCTGCGGCCTCGAGGGCGTGGACGAGGCCGTGGTGCTCTCGACCTGCAACCGCGTCGAGATCTACGGCGGGGCGGGCGATCCCGTGGTCGCCCTCGACCGGCTCGTCGCCTATCTCGAGAGCCATTTCGCCGTCGCCCCCGGCGAGGTCGAGTTCTACCGCCACGCCGACGAGGCCGCCGCCCACCATCTCTTCGAGGTCGCGAGCGGACTCGACTCCATGGTCCTCGGCGAGACCGAGATCTTCGGCCAGGTGAAAAAGGCCTACGCCCTCGCCCAGTCCACCGGCACCACCGCGCGGCGGATGAACAAGCTCTTCCAGCAGTCCTTCTCCGTCGGCAAGCTGGTCCGGTCGAACACCAGCATCCAGCAGGGTTCGACCTCCGTCGGCTCCGCCGCTGTCGATCTCGCGGAGCAGATCTTCGGCCGTCTCGACGGCTGCCGCGTCATGATCATCGGCGCGGGCGAGATGAGCCGTGTCACCGCCCAGAGCCTCCTTTCCCGGGGTGCCCGCAGCATCATCGTCTCGAACCGCAGCTACGACCGCGCCCAGGAGCTCGCTGCCGAGCTGAAGGGCGAGGCCGTGCGCTTCGACGACTGGGAGAACAAGCTCGACCAGATCGACATCGTCATCTCCTCCACCGCCGCCCCGCACGCCGTCGTCCACGCTGGGGCGATCCGCCGCGTCATGGCGCGCCGCCGCGGCCATCCCCTCTTCCTCATCGACATCGCCGTGCCGCGCGACATCGAGGAGGAGGTGAACGGCATCGACAACGTCTATCTCTTCAACATCGACCAGCTCCAGCAGATCGCGAACGAGGGCAAGGCCCGGCGCGAGCGCCAGATCGCCATCTGCCGCGAGCTCATCGCCGGCTTTTTGCGGGAAAAAGGGATTGAAGCCCTCGCCGCGCTGCCCGATGGACGGGGCGGCGAACCCGGTCGGAACCGTCCCGACCCCTCGGCCCGCCCCCTCACCCATCCATGAGCAAGGGCTTGCGCATGAATCGTCTCGGCAAAGACCACGAACCCTGAATTTCTGAAAATTACACCAAGCGATGAGAAATCGAAGTGCCGCGAGAACGGAGCCTCGTAGCGAAGTTCGTGAGAACTTCGGCGGGCGTTCCCTGAGCTTCGGAGGGGAGAAGTTCTCACGAACTTCTCTACCAGCACCCTCCGTCCCACGCTTCATGCCTGCGGAGCCTCGTAGCGAAGTTCGTGAGAACTTCGGCGGGCGTCTTTTCAAGCGTCGGCTCGGAGAAATTCTCACGAATTTGCCTCCGGCTATCCGTTCCGTATTCTCTACGAGAATCGCCACCCCGTTGCGTTTCATGCGTAAGCTCTGTCCATGAGCCAACCCCTCATTCTAGGCACCCGCGGCAGCGAGCTCGCCCTCGCCCAAGCCACGATGACCCGCGACGCCCTCGCCGCCGTCGGCGTCGAATGCGAGATCCGCGTCGTCCAGACCATCGGCGACAAGCGCCCCGACCTGAAGCTCAGCGAGTTCAGCCAAGGCGAGAACGCCGTCGTGGACAAGGGCATCTTCACCAAGGAGCTGGAGGAGGCTCTTCTCCGCCGCGAAATCGACTTCGCCGTCCACAGTCTCAAGGACGTGCCCACCGAGCTGGGTCCCGAGTTCGAGATCACCACAACCCTGCCTCGTGCCGCCACGCCCGACGTCCTCCTTTCGACCGAAGAGGGTCTCGGCGCGGACCTGACCCTCCTGCATGGCCGGACCCTCGCCACCAGCTCCGTGCGTCGTGCGCGGCAGTTGCAATGGCTTTGCCGGGACGTGGAAGTCGTGGACATTCGGGGCAACGTGCCCACCCGCATCCGCAAGCTGATCGCCAACGCCGCGAGCGGGGAATGGCACGGCATCCTCCTCGCCCGCGCCGGGTTGGAGCGGCTCGGGATCTTCACGCCCGGATCGGCCTCCTTCGAGTTCGAGGGCACCACCGTCTACGCCCGCGAACTGGACGAGACGCAGTTTCTCCCCGCCGCCGGACAGGGAGCCGTCGGCATCGAGATT
>CAYSZN010000553.1:0-2980 GCA_964435425.1 uncultured Akkermansia sp.
ATCCCCGGCCTTTCCGAACCAAAAACAAAGGAAATGCGGAAACTTGTTGCAATTTTTTATAATTTCCATAATCATGCTCACTATGAGCACCGGATTCAGAACGCCGCTTTCCCGCTTGCGCACGCACCTCGCCGTTCTACTCGCCTCCGGAGCTCTCGCGAGCAGCCAGGCCAGTCCGTTCGATGGCTACGACCTGAGAGGATTCGATCCCGCTTCGCTCGCCCTCCTTCATGAGCTCCCCGTCTCGCTCGACGCCGTGAGTAACCTCCAGGTTGTACTCCCCTCCGCCCTCGCTGGGAGCGATCCTGTCGCTCTCCTCCTGATCGACCCTGACGGGAATCCCGCCACCAGCAACTCCTTCGTCCTCCCGATCCCGCTCGACGGCCATCTCTCTCCTTCCGGCGGAAGTTCTCTTCTCGGGCTCGTCGGGGCCACCGAGAAAATCCTGCCGGTCAGCGAACTCTCCCTCATCGGCGGGCTCAGCCACCTGCTCGACTCCATCCTGGGCAATCTCCTCGGCACCATCGGTGGAATTCTGGGGGGAGGCCATCCCCCTTCGCATCTCTCCCTCCAAGACCTCGCCGACGGCCTCGACGGTGCGCTCGTTCGGGCCGTCGGACTCGACGTCAGCGGTGCGACCGGCTATCTCCTCCACAGTGTCCTCGAGTCCACCGGACTCTACTCATGGCTCGTCGAAGAGGCCCCGGAAGAAACCGGTGGGAGCGGCTCGAATCCCGGGTCGATTCCCCGCCCCACCTTTCGGCCCGGTGCCGTTCCCCAGTTCTGGCAACCTGACATCGCCGTCGGCCCCACCGCCAACCGGTCCAAGCACCGCGGCAACGACATCTACTCCATCGGCAGCGGCCAGACCCTCGTTCACAAGACCAAGCCCGGCAGGCGGCTTCGCACCTATTTCTCCCTCCAGAACGACGGGAACGCCCACGACACCTGCCTTCTTTCCTCCAGGGGCCTCCGCACCACCGCCGTTTCGAGGAAATCGCTCTGGAAGGGCCGCAACGTCACCTCCACCCTCCGGACGGGCCGTCTCCAGCTTCAATTGGCCACCCAGTCCATCGAGACGGTGGCCGTCCACGACACGCCCAGGAAATCCCGTGCCAGGAAGCGGGTTCCTCCCATGCAGCTCTATTCCCTGACCCTTCGTTCCGCCTCCGACCCGACCCGATTCGACACGGCCGAATGCGTCATCCGCACCCAGAGGCCGCGGACGGCCAAGCCCCGGCCTTGAGGAACGCTCACGCGATCCCCTGGTAGACCCGGTCGAGAATCGCCTTCGGCCCCTTTTCCCGGGAGCTCGCCCACTTCTCCGCCGCCCGCTTCGCCAGGCGGCGCGGCACCTTCGCGTAGGTGCCGAGAAGGGTCCAATAGCGCGCCCGTCCCTCTTCCAGCGCCGCCCTCGCCCTCTCGGCATGGCCGTTCAAGTCCGGTGTCGGCAGGGTCTCCTCCCCGCTCTTCTCGAAGACGCCGAAGAGATTCCCCGGCAGCACCTCGACGAAGCGCTTCCGCAGCCCCGCCTTCGCCGCGACCGCCTCGAGCGTGAGGGCGTCGAAGCCGAAGAGATGGCCTTCGTGCCATTTGTGGTCGAAGCGCATCCCGGGAAACAGGATATCCGGCACCTCGATGAGGAAGAGACCGCCCGTTTTCAGAAAGCGACCCATGCGCCGCAGGTCCTCCACCGGATCCGCGAGATGCTCCAGCACTTGAAAGAGCGAGAGCAGGTCGAAGGATTCCGGCTCCAGCACTGCGTCCTGATACATGCCCAGATGGACATCGACCCCGTAGTGGTCCTTCGCGAAGGTGCCGTAGCCCGTGTTCGGCTCGATCCCCTGGGATTCGCAGCCGAGCCGCTTCATCAGGTAGACCCACTCGCCGCCGCCCGCGCCGATGTCGAGGCAGCGCATCCCCGCCTGGGCCGCCCGCCGCGAATGTCCGAGCCGCTCCAGCGCCACCCCGCCGGCCCGCAGGATGTGCTTCGGCTTCGGCACGAAGGTCTGCTTGTAGGCGACGCGGTAGTCCTCGCGGTAGAACGTCGCGAGATCCTCGACCGGCAGCGGGTCCACGTAGATCAGCCCGCTGCCGAGAGACATCACGTTCCGCAAGGGGTTCCCATGCCGGTCCCGCCCCGCCACCACCACGGCCTCGCGGCCACTGGTGAGCGGGCACGGTCGCTCCGCGAGGACACGGTCGCCGGGACAGGATTCGAAGGAGGTCGCCATGGGGAAAAGGCCCCTTCCTTAGCACAGGAAACGCCGGGCGCGAAGGGGAAATCCCTTCCGCCCAGTGGTCCAGCAAAGGATTGGGAGGCCCGGCCACGGCAGGGAGGCGAATACCGGAAAGATCTGGCCACGAAAAGGCACAAAGACGAGACCTGGCCTTTGTGTCATTTGTGCTTGTTTTGCGGTCGCTGGACTTGCCGCAAGGCAAGGGTGGCAACTGTTTCAAGTGGAGTGGAGAGGGAGATTTTCGAGGATAGCGTTGAGGTGGCGAACCCATCCCTGGAATTGGGGACCTTGACGGGCAGGCCCAGCACGGTCCCGCGCGGCCAACCGGACGTCCAAACGGGGCCGGTCGGGGCTACTCAATAGGCCAGGCGTCGGATCGTGCGATCCTGCCAGTCCTGGACCGACTGGGCGCTCATCCCCGTCTCGGCGGCCGAGATCCCTCCCGGCGCGGGATCGGTCGAGAGCGTCCCGCACCCCGTCAGACCGGGAGCGACCGTGGCGAGCAGCAGCAGGAGAAAGAAGAGGCGGCGTTTCATGATCGTGGCGATTTCCCCGCAGGATAGACAGGACGGCGGGCGGCGTCGAATGAAAAAGCGCCTCCCCTGTCCCCATTCCCATCCTTCCCAAGGCGTCATCCCGCTGCGCTCTTTACCTTTTACTTTTCACCGTTCCCCTTTTACTTCCTTTCCCATGCTCCGGCCCCGCAAGAAATACACTGTTCACGAACTGCGCCAGCTCAA
>CAYSZN010000554.1:0-2976 GCA_964435425.1 uncultured Akkermansia sp.
AGGCGATCGACAAGTACCGCCTGCACGACGTGACGGCCGGAACGAGCGGGAACGCCGGCGGCGAGAGCTGACCCACCCGATGCCGACCAGACCCACCCCGCAGGGCAAGGCCGAAACGCTCGCCTGGTTGCGGCGGATCTCGGGAGACCTCGCGACGGCGACCATCAAGCGCCTCGAGGACTCGCTGCCCTGGTACGCCGAGATGCCGCCGGCGCGGCGCTCGGCGGTGGGTCTGGTCGCTCAGGCGGGCATCTCCGCCTTCATCCAGTGGTACGACGATCCCGGCGGTCAGCCGTGGATCGCAGCGGACATCTTCGCCGCCGCGCCGCGTGAGCTGCTGCGCAGCGTCAGCCTGACCCAGACGCTGCAGCTGATCCGGGTGACCGTCGAGGTGACCGAGGAACGGGTCGCGGGACGCGGCGTCGACCTGCGCGAGAGCATGCTGCTGTACTCTCGCGAGGTCGCCTTCGCCGCCGCCGACGTCTACGCGCGCGCGGCCGAGGCACGGGGCCTGTGGGATGCCCGGCTCGAAGCGCTCGTGGTCGACTCGATCCTCACGGGCGAAGCCGACGAAGAGCTGCCGAGTCGCATCGCCGCCCTCGGCTGGCACGGACACGGCGAGGTCGCCGTGCTCGTCGGCACCACGCCCTCCCAGTTCGACGTCGACCACTTGCGGCGCTTGGCCCGCAAGCTCGGCGTCGACGTGCTCATCGGTGTGCAGGGCTCCCGCCTGGTGCTCGTGATCGGTCGCGCCGAGACGCCCGCCGGTGACGAAGTGGACGACCAGCTGCCCTTCCCCGAGATCGCCAAGCGGCTCGAACCCGGGTTCGGTGCGGGGCACCTCGTGCTCGGTCCCGCCGTGCCCGCCCTCGTCGACGCGGGCCAGAGCGCGCGCGCCGCGCTGGCGGGATTCGCCGTCGCGAAGGCGTGGCGCCACGCGCCTCGTCCGGTCGAGGCCGACGATCTGCTGCCCGAGCGCGCGCTGGCCGGCGATCCGCTGGCCAAGGCGACGCTCGTCGAGCGCATCTACCGTCCCCTGCAGGCGCACTCCGCCGACCTGGTCACGACCCTCTGGAGCTACCTCGACAACGGCCGCTCGCTGGAGGCGACCGCTCGAGAGCTGTTCGTGCACCCCAACACCGTGCGTTATCGGCTCAAGCGCGTCTCTGACGTCATCGGCTGGGATGCCACGGGCCCGCGCGAAGCACTGATCCTGCAGACGGCGCTGATCATCGGGTCGATCGGCACCGACGTCACTCGACGGCGTTCGCCCGGACCACGGCGCCCGTGAAGCCGAGAGACTGTATGGCACGCACAAAGCTTCGGAGGTTTCTTGTGAGCACACCGCCAGTCCACGCGATCTCGTTCTTGGGAGGATAGTCGAGTGATCATCACCGTCTTCCCCGGCCAGGGTTCGCAGACCCCCGGGTTCCTCGCTCCGTGGCTGGAGTTGGAGGGAGCCCGTGCGCGCCTCGCGCAGTACTCCGACCTCGCCCAGGTCGACCTGATCGCCGCCGGAACCGAATGGGATGCCGATCGCATCCGTGACACGCAGGTGGCGCAGCCGCTGATCGTGGCCGCGAGCCTGCTGTCGTGGCACGCTCTGGCCGCACAAGCACCGCAGCGGGTCGCCGGCGTCGCCGGTCACTCGGTGGGCGAGATCGCCGCCCTCGCGGCCGCGGACGTGCTCAGTGAGGACGACGGCATGCGGCTGGTCGGTCTGCGCGGCCGCGCGATGGCAGATGCCGCAGCGCTCGAGCCGACCGGCATGAGCGCCGTGCTCGGCGGCGACCAGGACACAGTGGTCGCGCGCCTGGAGGAGCTCGACCTCACCCCCGCCAACTACAACGGCGGCGGCCAGATCGTCGCCGCCGGCGCGCTGCCGGCGCTCGCCGAGCTCGCCGCGTCACCGCCGGCGTCGACCCGCGTCATCCCGCTGCAGGTGGCGGGAGCCTTCCACACCCGCTTCATGGCTCCGGCCGTGGCGGCGCTGCGCGCCGCGGCGGCGGAGGTCACGGCATCCGACCCTGCTCTCACGCTCTGGACCAATCACGACGGCTCGGTCGTCACCGCTGGCCGTGCGGCCCTCGACCTGCTGGTCGAACAGGTCGCCTCGCCGGTGCGCTGGGATCTGTGCATGGCCTCGTTCGCCGAGCACGGCGTGACGGGGATCATCGAGCTCGCTCCCGCCGGCACGCTGACCGGCCTCGCCAAACGCGCCCTGCGCGGGACGCCCACCGTCGCGGTCAAGACACCCGACGACCTCGCCGCCGCCGTCTCGCTGCTCGAGACGGCATCGACCACCGGAGGTGACGCGTGACCGTCACGCTCGCACAGTCCACGGGACCCGCGTTCACGCGCATCTACGCGTACGGGGCCGCCCGGGGTGAGAACTTCGTCCCCAACGACGACCTCGTCGGACCGATCGACTCGAGCGACGAGTGGATCCGACAGCGCACCGGCATCGTGACCCGCACGCGTGCAGCCCACGACACGACCGCGATCGACCTCGCTGCCGACGCCGTCGCAGAGGCGATCGCGAAGGCCGGCATCGAGCCGTCGTTAGTCGACGCGGTCATCGTCTCGACGATCTCCAACCCGAAGCAGTCGCCATCGGTGTCGGCGATCGTCGCCGATCGCGTCGGTGCCAACCCCGCGGCCGCCTACGACGTCAACGCGGCATGCGCGGGATTCGCGTACGGCGTCGCGCAGGCCGACGCGCTGATCCGCGCCGGCGCGGCGACGTATGTCGCGGTGGTCGGCGCCGAGAAGCTCAGCGACATCGTCGATCCGGCCGACCGGTCGATCTCGTTCCTGCTCGGCGACGGTGCGGGCGCGGTCATCATCGGACCGAGCGACTTCCCCGGCATCGGTCCCACCGTGTGGGGCTCGGACGGGTCGAAGGCCGACGCCGTCGGCATGAACCACACCCTCACGCAGTTCCGTGACGGCGAGGCGCCGTGGCCGACCCTGCGC
>CAYSZN010000555.1:0-2950 GCA_964435425.1 uncultured Akkermansia sp.
CGTCGAGGGCGAGGATGGCCTCCAGCACGGTGAGCCCGCCGATGCCCGAGTCGAAGACGCCGATGGGCAGGCGCGAGAGGTCGCCCCCGTAGTCGGCGCGGCGGTAGGAGAAGGGCGCGTCGCCCTCGGGATAGGCCGCCAAATGGGCGTCGAGCGACGCGGCGACGCGGTCTTCTCCGGCGGCATGGGTGGCGAGGAACAGGGCGAGAAGTCCCAGGCGGAGCGAGGCGATCATGCCTGCATCCTCCTACCGGAGCGGAAAAATGGCAATCCCCATCCGCTCCCGCTTCCCCGCTCCTCCCTCAAAGCGGCAGAGGACTGCCGCACTCCAGGACCCTGCCGCGACTACGGACGGGCCACGAAAAGGCGCGAGCTTTTGGAGTGCGGTGGTCCTCCACTGCTTTCGCAGCCGGACAGACTCGTAGTCACTCGGACATCCCCCGTCGCCGGACAAATGTCCCATTCCAGCTCCGGGAAATCAGGGCTTCCAATGCTTGTCGGCGAAGTCCATGAAGCGATCCCAGTCGTAGGCCTGGAGGTCGTGCTTGCCGGTGCGGAGGTGGTAGCCGATGGTCTCGCCCACCGGGGTTTCCGGCGTGGGCTGCTCCTCGACGCCCAGACCCGTTTTGCCGAACAGGGCGTAGACGGATTCGGCCAGCTTGCCGCTGAGAAACTCGCCCTTGGGGTCCGCCCACTGGTCCTCCGTGGCGCTGGCGATGTAGACAGGGCGCGGCGCCATCAAGGCGATCAGGGCATTCTGATCCATGGGCAGGGCGCCCTCGTTGTTGGAATACTTCGTGTAGTTGCCGCAGAACCAATGGGGAAAGGCCGTGTTCAGGCGCCAGACGTTTTCTCCGTAGTCTCTCGTGGAGAGCGCCGCCCCTCCCTCGCCGGAGTTGTTGCTGATGACAATGCCGAACCGTTCGTCCTGGGCGCCGGCCCACAGCGCGGTCTTGCCGAGACGGGAATGGCCCAGCACGGCCAGCTTGTCCTTGTCGAACTCCGGCTGTGCCACCAGATAGTCGGCGATGCGCGACAATCCCCAGGCCCAGGCTCCGATGGCTCCCCACTCGTCCTGCTTCGGACGGGTCTGCCCCGCTTCGTAGAACAGGGGCTGGAGCCCGTTTGCAAAGCCATCGTCGAAATCGGGATCGATGTCCCCGTAGTACATGGTGGCCAAGGCGTAGCCTCGGTCGAGGATGGATTCGACCGGGTAGCGGGACTCCGAATTGCCCCGGGACGCTTCGGTGGCCTTGCTGTCGACAATGTTCTTTTCTTTGTTGGTGCGGAACCATCCGGCGTTCAGGACGATGTCGGGATCGCTGCTGACCGCGTGGTTTCCCCAGAAATTCAGCAGGGAGAAGACGGGCACGGGCTTCGTCAGGGCCGACTTGGGCAGATAGATCAGGAGATGGGCCTCCAGCGCCTTGTCGCCCTCGCCGATGTGGAAGGCGACCTGGCGCATCAGGCCCTTGCCGCTGTAGACCTCCTTGTCCTCCACCAGCGTTTCGTAGCGGACCGGGATTTTCTTTTGCGGCGTCTTTCCGTACACCTCGCTGGCGTAGAGCCCGAGCAGCTCGGGACGGCGCTTCTGCCGCCACTCCTCCGCCGTGGCGATCCGGCTGCCGTCGAGGGCGGTCAGCACATCCGGCACGGGGTACTTGTCGGCGACGGCTTCGTCATAGTTGGGCACAAATTTTTCCTGGGCCGACAGCAGGGTCAGGCCAAGCGGGAGGAGAAGCAGGACGGAGCGTTTCATGGGATTGGCGGGTATTGTGTTAGGGTGGGATGAGTCATGGGTCACGAGTCACGGGGAGGATGGGGGCGGTCAAGGCTTGGACGACTCGCCTCGTTCGTTGCCGGATTGGAATCTTGACATCTCCTTTCGCCATTTTTGAGCCTGTATCTCGGCAATCAGAATTCCGAATCCGACAGGTAGCCATAGGGGAACAAACGCCATCAGGATCAGGCCGAAAAACTGAACGAGGAACGAGCTTTCGGATCTGCTGCCCCCAAGGGCCAGTGCAGCGGCGAGCGCCATCAACCAGAGGACGGACAGCCCGAAAAATCGCAATGCCTCAAGTCCTTCATCCCACAGGTTCCTGCGAAGCAGGTAGCCGAAAGTCGCTAAAAGGAGAACGGAGGCAATCCATACAAAAGTTGAATCTACAAACTCCGATGCAGGCAGGGCGATGAGGATTGCATAGCCCAGAAGCCCTACACAAAGGAGTTGGCTATGGGTGATCGGACGTCGATATCGACCGGCCCTGCCGTGCCATCGCAGCAAACTCATTTCTCCACCGAACAGCATTGATTCATATCGCCTCGCAAATGGATGTTGCAAGGCGGCAACAAACGAAGAGGGTCAAGCCGGGGACCACAGAGAGGTGCGCCCCCGGCTCCGGGTTCCGGATTTCCCCGCCTTCACGCCCCCAGCTTCCAGTCTCCGCGATAGGGCAGGGACATGAGCCGCTGCTGCGCTTCCTCGTTGCCGACGACCTTCTCCTCCTTCGGGTCCCACTGGATCGGGGCGCCGATGGCGTGGGAGAGATAGGCGAGGTGGCCTGGGGTGATGGAACGGTGGGCGGTCATGGGATTTTTTCAGGTGGTTGGAGATTCCTTCCAGCCCTTCCGTCCGTTCGGAGACGGAGGGGGGATGCCAGGGACGGATGGAATCCGTCGCTGGGCAGAATGCTCCGATCGGTCCCTTGCCGTCAAGGGTTTTCGGGCGACGGGGCTGATCCGCAAACGCGGACAGAAGTCACGGGCCACGGGGAGGATGCGCCGGGCTTCTGCGATCTCGGACGAGGCATTTTCCTTGAAAATCGAAAGGCTACCGTTCGATTTTCAAGGATGATTCCGGGTTGCCCCTCCCCCCATCAATGCCCGTGCCCGGCGTGCGAACCGGCGATGCCGCCCCATTGGAGCTGGATCTGGAACCAGGCGACGT
>CAYSZN010000556.1:0-2947 GCA_964435425.1 uncultured Akkermansia sp.
GTCCAGTCGCCCGCCGCCTGCAGCTCGCGGCAGCGGGCGTAGGCATCGCGGTCGGCCTGGGTGAGGTCCCGCGCCGGCGAGTCCAACGCGGCTCCTGCCGCGAGCAGGCCGAGCAGGCAGGCGGTCGCAAAGGATCGGCTCATCAGAACTCCTCGGCCGTTTCAGGCCCCCGCTGCACCTCGGGAATGGTCCCTAGTTCATGGTCGACGACGGGCAGCCAAGCCGCGTCTTCCGGCGGCGCGAGGGCCGGAGCGGTCGCCTTCGCCATTCCCGTCAGGGCCTTCAGCTCCTCCTCGAAGGACGGCCCAAGGCCGAGGCTTTCCAGCTCGAGACTGCCTGCCGCGCCGCGCCCTTCGGTCAGGGGAGCGACCACCTTCACGAGCAGGTCCGGCCCCACCGCGACGTTCCAGAGCTGGTGCAGGTAGGCCTCGAATTCCTCGTCGGAGTCTTCGCCCGGCTCGCCGCCGATCTCGGCGATGAGGTCGTATTTGGTCCAGTCCGCCCCGACGATGCGGTCGGGCGCGACTTCGATCTGCGCGGGATCGGCGAGGAGGCGGTTCAGCCGGAAGCGGAAGGCCATCCGCTCGCCCCGACGGAAGTGCGGAGCGGAGAGACGGGAGACCTCGTGCGGAGGCTCGAGATCGTGCCAGCCGAGGCGCAGCTCCTGCACGCGCCCCTCCGAAAAGGCCACCGCCCAGACCGAACCCTCTATGAAGAGAGACCGGAGAGGGTCGGTCTTTCCCGTCCCGGTCACCTTGATCTCGCGCTGCACGGGACGGGTGATAAGGGCCTGGTAGGGCTCGCCGTAGATTTCGGGCGGAGGCCCGGGAATGCGGTCGGTGTTCGACTCGAAGGCGGGGAAGACGGTGAGTTCCAGCTCCCAGGCATCGCCGTCGAGGACGCGGAAGGCGGCGACTTTCGCGGGCAGGCGGAAGTCGATCTCGGCCCGGCGGTAGCCCGGACCCCAGGCCGTCGCCGGGGCGAGGTTCACGGTCTCCTCGTAGACCTCGGCGGTCTCCGGTCCGGTCTTGAAGAAGTCGCGCGTTTCGCGCTTCACCATCGTCGCGGGCGTCGTCCCGGCAATGAACGCCTCCCGCCCCGTGCCCGGCACCGCGACCCAGTAGGGCGTCTTGTCGTCCCAGAGAAGGTCGCGGGCCTCCGCAGTGAGGTAGTAGCGAGACGCTCCCGTCTCGAGGTAGCCCACCGCCTTCAAAACGATGGGGCCCGGCAGGGTCTCGAGCACCTGCGCCTCCGGCGAGGGTGCGGACAGGATGCGCAATCCCTCCGGAGCGTCGATCTCAATCCCGGTGAGATCGCTCGTCATGAAGTTGCGGACATGCCGTTTCCAGTCCTGGGCCTCCGCCACGAGATTTCCGAGAACAAGGAACGCGGCGAGGCAGGCGGTCTTCCAGAACATATTGGGATTGTGCGGTTCCCATCGCCCCCCGCAAGCGATATTTGCGCCGTATCGCTTGCATGGAAGGAGATTTTGCGATTGAATCGCTGCTGTGAAGACTTGGAAGCAGCTCCCCCCACCATGGTTCAGCTCGCTGGCCGCCCTTGTCCTGGCCGGGTGTGGAGACAGCGACTTCCTCACCTTGCCACCCCTCCCGACAACCCCTCCGTCCGGCGAAGGGACTCAGAAGTCAACCACCCCCCAGCCGACGCTTCCGGCTCGGTGGACGCTGACCGATGTCGAGGGCCGCACCCTCCAGGCCACCATCATCGGACGCAACGCCGATACCATCACCATCGTCCGCGAACAGGACGGAAAGCGCTTCGACCTGCCCGTCGCCCGCCTCGCCGAGGCCGACCGGCGCCGTGTCGCGACCCTGCCGGTCCGGCCCGCTCCCCCGAAGAGCCCGATGGAGTCGTCCCTCTACCGCATGCGGAGGGCCAAGCTGGACGAGCTCCAGGCGAGGATCGACGAGGTCAACCGGCTGATCAGTACGACGAACTCCGATATCCAATGGCGTTCCTACAACTCGGAGCTGAGACGGCTCTACCAGGAGGAAAGCAAGCTGCACGAGGAGCTCCGCAAGCTTGAGGGGTACTGATCCTGCGGCCCTCCTGCCGCGTTGACGCGTCCCGCCGCTGGGTTACAGTCGGCACGCCATGCTCGACATCCGCCAGCTCCGCGAAGACCCCGAAGGAATCCAAGCCCACCTCCAAACTCGCGGAGGCGAGTCCTGGCGGCTCGTCGAGGAGGTGCTCGCCTGCGATGAGCGCCGCCGCGCCGGGGAGACGGAGAAGCAGCAGCTCCAAGGGGAGCGCAACCGCCTTTCCAAGGAGATCGGCGCGCTGAAGAAGCAGGGCCAAGACACCAGCGAGCTGGAGACCACCGTCCGCGGCATCGGCGAGCGCATCAAGGCCATCGGCGAGGAAGCCGACGCGGCCGAGGCGGGGCAGACGAACCTGCTCCTCCAGATCCCGAACCTCCCCCACGCGGACTGTCCCATCGGCGAGGACGAGGCCGCCAATCCCGTCGTGCGCACCTGGGGGACGAAGCCCGAGTTTCCCTTCGCGCCGAAGGACCACGTCGAGATCGGAACGAGGCTCGGCCTCTTCGACTTCGAGGCCGCGACGAAGATCAGCACTGGCGGCTTCGTCGTCTTCACTGGCATCGGGGCGCGTCTGGAACGGGCCCTAATCCAGTTTCTCCTCGACCTGCACACCGAGGTCCACGGCTACACCGAGGTCTCGCCTCCGCACATCATCCACCGCGACTGCATGCTGGGGACCGGCCAGCTTCCGAAATTCGAGGAGGACATGTATGGTCTCGAGGACGGAGCCTTCTTCCTCGCCCCCACCGCCGAAGTGCCGGTGACGAACCTCTACCGCGAGACAATCCTGAGGGAGAGCGACCTGCCGCTCAAGGTCACCGCCTACACACCCTGCTTCCGGCGCGAGGCCGGATCGGCGGGCCGCGAGAGCCGCGGGCTCATCC
>CAYSZN010000557.1:0-2941 GCA_964435425.1 uncultured Akkermansia sp.
AGAATCTCCTCGCCGTCCGAAAGGAACGTGAGCTGTTCGTCGAGTCCGGGACTCTTGGGGCGGAAGAGATTTCCGAACTGAGCCGCCTCAGGACGCTCTACACGGAATCCCGTTCCCCCATCGACAGGGCCGAACAGGAGGAGATCGCCCGGCTGCTCGACGCCTATTTGGCGCAGTTGGAAACCCTTCAGGGCGATCTCACCCGTGCGGGAGACATCGACACGGCGATGAAGGTGAGGGAGGATGCGAACCGGATCCGGCAACGCGCGGAAGAAAGCGCTCCCGCCGTCGCATCCAGCCCGGCGGCGGATTCGGCGGATTCCGGGAGGTTCGCTCCCGTTCCCTCGATGGAGCACGCTCCCGTGGAGGGCGACCCCTTCAAGTTGGACACATGGCCGCTCCAGATGGCCCTGTCGGCGGCGAACTACCGGATCAAGGGAACCAGCAGTGTGGAGGGAGTGAAAGGCCGGGAAATACAATTGCTGCCGGGTTCGGTCTTCCGTGGTGCGGACGAAAAGGCCCGTTGGATCGTGGGGCACTCGACCCTTGTGGCCCGGGAGGTGCAATTCGACGGGTTTGTCTTCCGGGGGGATCTCGGCACCCGCTTCCATTTCGAGAAGTGCCATTTCAAGGACATGCTTCTGGGAAAGGGGGGCGGCTGGTTCGGAGGCAGGTTCATGTCCCGCTGGCAGTTCCGCGAATGCCGGATCGAGGGCTCCTTCGTGGAACAGTGGAATTCAAAGCTCTTTGGGCTGCAAATGGTGAATTGCCAGGTGGAGCGGGTCAAATTCCCCTCCATCGAATACGACGTGCAGGACGAGCCTTCCGAAGTCGCCGGACACGAGTGGGCCATGGTGAGGAACACGCACTTCCGCAAGTGTGTCATTCCGGTGAGCGTTCTCAGTCTCCTCGACCATTGTTCGTTCGAGGAATGCCGTTTTGTCGACGATCCGACGCCCTTGGCTTTCGCCACGCCCATCACACGGACCCTTTTCCTCAAGGATTGCAAATGGGAGGTGAAGGCGCTCCCGGCCGAGTTCGTCGTCGAGCGGAAGGAGCTTTCGGAAATGCCGTGACGGGAGGGAATGCCAATTCCTCCAGTTTCATGCTGCGTCCGGCTCGCTTGTGCCGGGTTTCGTTTCGTAGAGGCCTTGCTCGTGCTGTTGGTCGAGCCGGGACATCTGGCATCGGACCTCCCTCCAGCCGACTTCCTCGTCCTCTGTGCCTAGCCGATTCATGGCTTCCGCCAGCATCATGTCGAACTGGCGGTTGGAGAGTTCGAACATTTCCGCCAACCGCTGCTCCATGGTGAGGCTGCGCGCCCGCAGCACCCGCTCGCGGTAGATGTCGTCCTGCAGCGCCTTGAGCGCGGCGGGGTCGTCGTGGAGGTTCGGCATGGAGCAAGGAGCCACGGCCCGGACGAATTGCAAGCTCTCCGCCTCCGTTCGTGTTCTTGACACGCCATCGCCCCTGCCGTCAGTTGATCCCTGTCCACCCGATGCCGCCGTCCCACCGAGGAGGCGAACGGCCAATCCCATGAACTCTTTCGTCCGCGCGCTTCTCCTCTCGGCTCTTTCCCTCGCCCCGGCTTCGGCCGAGGAGGCTGGCCGCAAGGTCGTCAACAAGTTCCTCGGAAACTACTGCCTCGAATGCCACGACCGCTCGATCCAGAAAGGGGAGCGCGATTTCGAGGCCTTCGACCTGCCGCTGAAGACGCACCACGATCTCATCGCCGCGAAGGAGATCGTCGACCAGGTCACCCTGCGGGAGATGCCGCCGCAGAAGTCGGAGCAGCCGAGCGACGAGGAGCGCCTCGCCGTCATCCGGGCGCTGCGCGACGGCATCGCCGCGGCACGGTCGACGTTCGAGAGCACGGGCTCCCGCACGGTGATGCGGAGACTCTCCAACCGCGAGTACGAGAGCACGCTCGAAACCCTCTTCGGCCGCCGGGTCGACACTCTTGGGTTGACCGCCGACTTCCCCAAGGACCAGACGAGCCGCCACCTCGACAACATCGGCGACGCCCTCGTGACCTCGGGATTTCTCCTCGACCAGTATTTCCAGTCCGCCCAGCGCCTCGTCGAGAGCCGGCTCGGGAAGTCGGCGATGGAGCCGAAGTCCTGGCACTTCACGAAGAACTTCAAGCAATACGAGGAGCTGACCGGCTCCCACAAGCAGGCCTTCAACTTCGAGTTCCTCTGCCTCTACGAGCAGCCCAACACCGACACCCGCCAGGGCGGCTACGGGCACATCGAGGACTTCCTCATGGGCGTCCCCGTGTCCGGGCTCTACGACATCGAGGTCCATGCCCAGGCGATGCACCGCGACACCCACTACGATCCGGCGATCTTCGGGATCGACTTCTCCGAGCCCTTCCGCCTCGGCGTCGTTCCCGGTGATGTCACCAAGGGCCACATCCACTATCCGCAGGCGATCGAGCCCCTCCTCGCCGAGACTATCGTGCCCGACGAGCAGCCCGAATGGCTGAAGTTCCAGGTCTGGCTCGAGGCGGGGCAGACGCCGCGCTTCATCTTCCCGAACGGGCCCTACGAGTCGCGGGCCTCCGTTCTCGAGGTCAACAAGCGCTACAAGGACGAGTTCAAGAGCGACATTCCCAGCTCCGGCGTGGCCAGGGGCCACATCCTGCTCGAGGGCAAGCTGCCCCACATCCGCATCGGCGAGATCAAGATCAAAGGCCCCCTCCCTGAGGAAGGCGGCAGCCTCGAGGAGATCGCCGTCTTCGGCCCCGGAGGCTTTCAGGAAGGGAAGGCCATGGAGCAGCTCCACGCCTTCGGCGAACGGGCCTTCCGGCGGCCGCTCGAGGACAAGGAGCGCGAGCGCATCGCCGCGACCTACCGCCGGCGTCTCGAGGAGAAGGCCACCCCACGCCAGGCGGCGCTCGACACCCTGAAGCGGATCCTCTGCTCTCCTGCGTTCTTCT
>CAYSZN010000558.1:0-2253 GCA_964435425.1 uncultured Akkermansia sp.
ACGAGGTTCGGCGCGACGACGAGGTGGAGCAAGGCGGGCTGGGCGGTGTCGTCGGTCTCCTCGACACAGGCCGGCCAGGCGGGATGGAGCGGTATCTTCGCCGGAGCGGGCGCGGCGGCGGTCGGCGAGGCAACCGGGTTGGCTGCCGGCTCCGACAGGGTTGGCTCGATCACCTCCAGGCCCGCGGCAAGGGCGTGGGCGCAGACGATGCCGTCGCGCCGGGCGCGGAAGCAGGGGCAATGGTTGACCACGTCGGTGCGCGAGCGGATCTCGACCCGCACTTTCAGATGCTTCGAGCCTTCCCGCACGAGGGCCTCGAGGAGACCGCCGCGATACGAGGCCTCGCCCACCCGGCCCGCCGCGTGGATGGCGCGGGCCTCCTTCATCTCCTTCCACCCGCCGGTGTCGGAGAGGAACTGGCGGCTCAATGCGATGGGTTCGGGCATGGCCGTCGCGTCGGCGTCACCCGGTGAAGAAGCGCTTCGCTCTCTCGAAGAAGCTCTCCCCGACAGGATGGTTGCGGTCGGTGACGGTGCCGGCGAACTCGTGGAGGAGGCGCTCCTGCTCGCGGGTCAGCTTCACCGGCACCTCGACCTGCACGTTGACGAGGAGGTCGCCCTTGCGTCCGGTCTGCAGGTCGGGCAGGCCCTTTTCGCGGAGGCGGAAGGAAGTGTTCGTCTGCGTGCCCGGAGTCACCTTGACGGAGGCCTTGCCGTCCAGCGTCGGGACGACGAGCTCGCCGCCGAGGGCGGCGAGGGTGAAAGGCAGCGGCACCTCACAGTAGAGGTCGGAGCCGTCGCGCTCGAAGACTTCGTGCTCCTTGACGTGGACGACGACGTAGAGGTCGCCGGACGCGCCTCCCTGCTGCCCGGCATCGCCGTGGCCGACGGAGCGGAGCCGTCCGGCGTCGATCATGCCGGCGGGGATCTTCAGCTTGATGCGGCTGCTGCCCTTGACGCGGCCTTCGCCGGAGCAGTCGCGGCAGGGATTGGCGATGGACTCGCCGACGCCACCGCAGGCGGGGCAGGGCTGCTGCACCTGGAAGAAGCCGCGGCTCGTGATGACCTGGCCCATGCCGCCGCAGGTCGAGCAGGAGCGCACCTCGACGCGTCCGCCCTGTGCACCGCTGCCGGTGCAGGTCTCGCAGGGGACGAGGCGCTCGATCTTCAGCTCCTTCTCGACGCCTTCGGCGGCCTCCTCGAGGGTGATCTGGAGGTCGTAGCGGAGATCGGAGCCGCGCTTGCGGCGCTCGGTCCGTGCGGCGCGGCCGCCTCCACCGAAGAATTCCTCGAAGATGCCGCCGCCCCCTCCGCCGCCGAAGACCTCGCGGAAGATGTCGAAGGGATCGACGTTGCGGCCGCCCGCGGAGGGGCCGGTGCCGTTGCTGAAGGCACGGTGCCCGTAGCGGTCGTAGGCGGCGCGCTTCTGCTCGTCCATGAGGATCTCGTAGGCCTCGCCGAGCTCCTTGAACTTCTCCTCCGCCGTCCTGTCGTCGGGATTCTTGTCGGGGTGGTACTGGACGGCGAGACGCCGGTAGGACTTCTTGATCTCGTTCCCCGAAGCATCGCGGGAGACTTCGAGGACTTCGTAGTAGCAGCGCTTCTCCATGGATTCACTCGGCGGCGGGGCCGCTTGAAACGACGACGTTGGCGGCGCGGAGGATGCGGTCCTTCAAGCGGTAGCCGCGACGGAGGGTGAAGAGGATCCGCCCCTCGGGAACGCTCTTGTGGGGATCCTGCCTCAGGGCCTCGTGGAGGTTCGGGTCGAAGGCGACGCCGTCGGAGGGGATGATCTCGACGCCCTGCTCGCCGAGGAAGTCGTCGAGCTGCTTGCGCACCATGGCCATGCCCTGGAGGATCATCTCGCCACCCTCGGCCGATTCGGCCGCCTTCAGGCCCATCTCGAAGTTGTCGATGATGGGGAGCAGCTGCTCGAGCAGGCTGCGGTTCGCATACTGGATGGCCTCCAGCTTCTCGCGCGCCATGCGCTTGCGGTAGTTGTCGAGATCGGCCTGGGCGCGCGCGGCGACATCCTTCCACTTCTCGATCTCGTCGGTCGGAGCGGGCGCGGCCTCCGCGCTGGTTTCGGCCGTTTCGGGAGCTTCGTTCTCCCATCCGGCCTCCGCCGGATCGGGTTCTGCGTTGTCTGGTGTCTGTGTCATGCCTTGCCTTGGCTCGCGTGCGCACCCGGCAACTCCGCCCGGGATCACGCGAGCCGGGACTATTCACCTTTTCTCGATGGCAATCAAGGTGA
>CAYSZN010000558.1:2263-2937 GCA_964435425.1 uncultured Akkermansia sp.
ATGCGCTTGCGGTAGTTGTCGAGGTCGGCCTGGGCGCGAGCGGCGACGTCCTTCCACCTCTCGATCTCGGCGGCGGGTGAAGGTTCGTCTGCGGGTGCATCCGCGTCCGCGACGGCGGTCTCGACCGCGGCGACGGCTTCGTCGAAGGATGCGTGTTCTCCCGCGCCGTCGGATGCGGCGGGTTCGGAATCTGCGTGGTCTGTCGTCTCTGTCATGCCTTGCCGTGTCGCGCCCGGGGGCGGGTTCCAGCCCCGCGACGGCGCGAGCCGGGACTATTCACCTTTTCTCGATGGCAATCAAGGTGATGTCGTCGCTTTGCGCCGCGCCGCCGGAGAAGCGGGCCACCTCCGCGACGATGGAGTTCACTAGGTCCTGCGAGGAGCGGTCGTGGTTGTCGACGAGGACGCGGCAGAGCCGCTCGAGCCCGAACTCCTCGCCTTCGGCGTTTTCGGACTCGACGATCCCGTCGGTGTAGAGCAGGAGGATGTCGCCGGACTCCATGCGCAGGCGGTAGTCCTTCACGGAGCGCTTGAAGACCGGCCCCTCGTCGATGCCCGCCGCCAGTCCCGATGTCTCGACGATTTCGCTGCGGCCGGTGGCGCGGCGGTAGAGGATCGGAGGCTCGTGCCCCGCGCGGGCGAGCGTGACCTCGTTCGACCCGCGCTCGAGGATGA
>CAYSZN010000559.1:0-516 GCA_964435425.1 uncultured Akkermansia sp.
CAGGAAACGCAAGCCCGACGACGAACTGCGCGGCCCCGAGCTCGTCAAGGAGACCGCCCGCCGCATCCGGCTCGCCCGCACCCATTGGGACGCGCACCGGAACGGAGCCTGCCGTCTCGAGCGGACCCGCGCCCTCGCCCTCTACGAACGGCTCACCGAAACCGAGAAGGAGCAGATCCCCCAGGTCCTCCGGGTCTGGCTGCGCTACCGCAGCGAGAAATACTTCGGCGAACACCGCACGCCCCCCGCGTTCGAGCGGCGGCGCGGGAAGGGCGATTCGTCCGGTTGAAGACCACGGAGCCAAGTCCCCAAGGAGGAGCGACATTCCTGTCGCTCGGCAAGCCCAGCCCGACCAGCCGGGCGACAGGAATGTCGCCCCTCCTTGCGCTCTCCACCGAGGGGAACGCCGATCCGTGGCTCTTTCCCCTACCCCTCCTCGACGTTCTCCACGACGGCGAGATCCCTCCACCGGCCGATCGGGTCACCGGGCGCGTGGCCTTCGTGGACGGACACGAG
>CAYSZN010000559.1:526-2936 GCA_964435425.1 uncultured Akkermansia sp.
CGCCGGAGTTCCGCATCGTCACGGCGCGTGCCCCTCGTGGACCGACACGAGATAGACCCGGCCTCCCAGCACTTCGAAGAAGGCCAGTTGCCGGAAGCGCCGGGCGAGGAGGACGGCCTCGGCCCGGTTGCAGACGATCCCGTGGCCTGGTTCCTCATGGGTGAACTCCGCATTGCCCCCCACGACGGGAAAGGACTCGAATCCCAGCCGCGCGATCTCGCTGCGGAGATGCTCGTCGGCGACGAGATTCGCCGCAACCTCCGTCTTCTCCCCCTCGGGATTCCACGCCGTGACGATGCGGAACTCCGGCGGCACATCGCGCAACCCGCAACGGAAGTGCGTCCCGCGGTATTCGGCAGGCAGATCGGCGTGGAAACGCGGCGGCTCGGGCAGCTCCCTGCCAAGCCCTTTCGCGAAGAAGCGCCTCGTCGAATGGCGGCGGATGAAGCGGATCGGCTCGATCCTCTCGGTGCCGCGGAACATGGCCCAGAGGAACCAGGGAATCGCAAAGAGGCTGAAGACCACGAGCATCCCCCCCCAGAGCAGCTTCAGCCTCCCCGTGAGCCGTTTCGTTGCCAGCACCCAGCCGAAGTAGACCGGCCACTGGACCATCAGGGCGTAGAAGCCGTCGCGCGAAACCGTGTAGAACCACTCCTCCGGCTCCGGCATCTCCTCTCCCCGATAGGCGGCGGGCAGCCCGTAGACCACCAGCCAGCCCACCGTCACGAAATAGGCGAAGGGCAGGAACAGCGCCGGACCGGCGGCGAGCAAATAGGCAAGGATCCGAAGAAGGGGCTTCATTCGGAGTCGGACGTCACGGATGCATCGGTAGACGGCTCAGGCGCACCATTTCCGCAGCTTCTCGAGCAAGGGCGGCACATGCTCGTAGGGATCGGTCGCCTCCTCGAACTCCAGCGTGACGAAGCCCTCGTAGCCCGTGTCCTTGAGAATCTTCACGACCCGCTCGAGATCGGCGGGCTCCTTCTCCCGGCCTCCCTCTCCGACCCGGATCTCCGTCTTGACCTGGACGTTCACCGCATAGGGCGAGGAGGCCTCGATCTCGGCGTAGACATCCTCGGCGATGAAGTTTCCGCTGTCGAGGTTCACCCCCACCCAGGGACTCTCGACCGCACGGACGATGCGCAGGAGCCGGTCGGCGGTGGCGATGCTGTCGTGGTTCTCGATGCCGAGATAGACCTGCCTCTTCTCCGCCAGGACGGCGGCTTCGGTCAGGGCGGAAATGGCGTTGGCCTCGGCTTGCTCCGGCGAGACGCCTTTCGGATGGTTGCCCGCGAACACGCGGACATGGGGCGCACCCATCGTGGCGGCGTGCTCGATCCACTGGTGGACGTAGGCGATCTGCTCGGCCCGCTCCGGCGAATCCGATGGATGCGAGAAGTTGTTCCCCACCGCCGTGCCCGAGACCGCGATCCCCTTCTCCGCCGCGACCCGTCGGCATTCCGCGAAGTCCGCCTCCCCGGCGTCGGGCGGGAAGAAATAGCTCGTCAGCTCCGCTCCCTCCGCCCCGTGCTCCGCGCAGTAGCCGATGAACTTCGCCATGTCCATGGCACGCTCGTCCGCCACATAGTCCGCATTCCTCTTGTCGCGCAGCCATTCGAAATGCTTGCGGAACGAATAGGCCGCCAGCCCCACCCGGAGTCCCTTGCCGGAACGCGCATAGGGTTCCGTGACGGCGAATAGCGGAGCGGCGGGCGCAAGCCCCATGGCGAGGGCTCCGCGCATCCAGAAGCGGCGGTTCATCTTCATCGTGCCAGTCTAGGACCGGAACCGGGGCAAGGGGAAGCGGAAAATACGGACGTGAAACGGGAATGCCACAAAAGACACAAAAACAAGGCGGAAGGCTATGGCCGCATGGCTGACCCGAATGGCATGGGATCATGGCAATGTTTTCGACGAAGCAAGGGACGGTGCCCCGTTTTGGCGTGAAGCGTCCGTCGCGCAAGCACGGCCCATCCGACGCGGACGCCCCGGCGGTGCGTCCCTACCGGACTCCATCGGACGGGCAAGGATTTGGCGACGTCAGACGGTCATTGCCTCCGCTTGATCCCGTGCCATTCATCCCGACGCCATATAGGGAGAAAAAGCGACGACGGACGCATTGGCACGGGACGGCAAGCGGCAGAGGACTGCCGCACTCCATGACGCTGCCGCGAAAGCCGGCGGTCCCGGCCCCATGCCCGCCGTCCTCGCAAGCGACAGGCGAAGTTCCCAAACCTCACTCCGCGCCCAGCCCGAAGGCGTCGTGGACGACGTTGGCGGCGCGGTCGATGTCGCCTTCGGCGACGGTGACGGTCACCTTGATCTCGGAGGTGGAGATCATCTCGATGTTCACGCCGGCGTCGGAGAGGGCCTTGAACATCTCGGCGGCGACGCCGCTGTGCGAGCGCAT
>CAYSZN010000560.1:0-2931 GCA_964435425.1 uncultured Akkermansia sp.
GTCAGCGTCGCCGCCCTGGCCGACGAGTCGGGGCTCAGCTCGCGCCGCTTCGGGGAGCTCTTCCAGCGCGAGATCGGTCTGAATCCAAAGGCCTTCGCGCGTCTCCGGCGCTTCCAGCACGCGCTCCGGCACGTCCATGCCGCCACCGATCCGGATTGGTGCGACCTCGCCGCCCGCATGGGTTTCGCCGACCAAGCCCACTTCATCCGCGAATTTCGCGATTTCAGCGGCCTCACCCCGGCCGCCTACCACGGTCAGCGCGGCCCCCTTCCGACCCTGGTCGATGCGCGGCTGGCATCCAGCGCCGCCTGATTCGCCCTTCCGATTTGTTCAATACGAAACCCCTCCTTGGCCGCATCTTTGGGCTATGAACGCATCCGACTACCCTGTCCTCAGTCCCTACCTCATCGTCCATGACGCCATCGCCGCCGTCGATTTCTACACCAAGGCCTTCGATGCCGTGGAGCGTTTCCGCCTCGTCGATTCCGCCTCGGGCAAGATCGGCCATGCCGAGCTGTTGCTCCACGGCCAGTTGGTCATGCTCGCCGAGGAGCATCCCGCCTGGGCCAAATCGCCCCGCACCCTCGGAGGCACGGCGGTGAAGCTCAGCCTCATGGTCGACGATCCCGACGCCGCCTTCGCCCAGGCCGTCGCCGCCGGGGCCGAGGCGACCATGCCGCCGCGGGACGAGTTCTACGGCTTCCGCTGCGCCTCCATCCGCGACCCCTTCGGCCACGAGTGGATGCTCCAGCGCGAGATCGAGAAGGTCTCGCCCGAGGAGATGCAGCGTCGCTGGGACGCCATGGTGCAGGAGTGCGGATCCGCCGAAGGCCCAGCCTGACCGTGTTCCTGACCAATCACCCATTCACTCCGCCATGAGCAAGCACCCTCCCGTCACCGATGCCGAACTGAGCGCGCATCCCGTGGTTTCGCGGGAGGAGTGGCTCGCCGCGCGAACAGCGCACTTGAAGAACGAAAAAGCCCTCACCCGCATGAGGGACCTCGTGAGCGCCGAGCGGCGCGCCCTGCCCTGGGTTCGGCTCGGGCAGGAATATGTCTTCGACACGCCGGAGGGCAGGCGGACGCTGCTGGAGCTGTTCGGTGGAAACCGCCAGCTCATCGTCCACCACTTCATGTTCGGCCCCGACTGGGAGGCCGGCTGCCCGAGTTGCTCCCTGGAGGCCGACCATGCCGAAGGTGCCCTCGTTCATCTCGCACATCACGATGTCTCCTATGTGCGGGTGTCGCGTGCGCCGCTCGAAAAGATCCTCGCCTACAAGAAGCGCATGGGATGGACGGTGCCGTGGGTCTCCTCGCACGGCAGCGATTTCAACTTCGATTTCCACGTCTCCTTCACCCCGGAACAGCTCGCCTCCGGTCGCATCCCCTACAACTACGACCTCATCGAGGACGAGGATTTCGGCTTCGACGAGCTGCCAGGGCTAAGCGTCTTCTACCGCAACGGGGCCGGCGAGGTCTTCCACACCTATTCCAGCTACGCGCGTGGGAACGAGGAGGTGATCGGAGCCTTCATCTATCTCGACATCACTCCCAAGGGCCGGAACGAGGCGGAGATCATGGACTGGGTGAAGCGCCACGACGAATATGGAGTGGGCGCTCCCACCTCCTGCTGCTCCACCAAGGCCGCTTCCGCATGAATGCCTCCACCGTCGACGATCTCGATTATACCGTTACCCGCCGGATCGCCGCGCCGCGCCCGGAGGTCTTCCGGGCGTGGACCGACCCCGCCCTTCTCTCGCAATGGTGGGGGCCGCACGCCATCGTCAATCCCGAATGCGAAATCGACCCCCGGCCCGGCGGTCGCCTCCGCATTCTGATGCGCGATTCCGAGGGCAGGGACTATCCGCTCGGCGGCGAAGTGGTCGAATTCGTCGAGCCGGATCGCCTCGCTCTCTCGCTCGATGTCTCCGCCTACCCGCCGGAATGGCACGAGGCCCTCATGCCCGGCCGGCCCGGACCCTCCGCCAGACTCCTCGTCATCGCCAGCTTTGCCAGCGTGGGCGAAGCCACCGAACTGCATGTCCGCGTCCGCTTCGAGACCGCCACCTTACGCGAAGCCTGCCTTCGCGCCGGGCTCGCCGCCGGCTGGGAGGAAGGCCTCGACAGCCTCGCCGCCCTTCTCCGACCCTCCCTGACATCACCCCAATCCACCTCCCCATGAAAATTGCCGCCCTCGTCGCCGGAGTCCTTCTCGGACTTCTCTTCGTCATGTCCGCCGTCACGGTCCTCTTTAAACTCGCGCCCATGCCCGAGATTCCCGAGGGGACACCTCCGGCTCATTTCTTCGCCGCCTTCGGACCGACCGGATACCTGACCTTTGTGAAGCTCTTCGAGCTGGTCGGTGGAGTCCTTGTCGCCATCCCGAAGACGCGGAACCTCGGCCTATTGCTTCTCGGTCCCATCATCGTGAACATCTTCGCCTTCCACGCCCTCGTCGCCAAGGACGGCATTTTCCAGCCAATGCTCCTCGGCCTCGCCGCCCTCTCCCTCTTTCTTCTCTGGGTCGAACGCAAAGCCTGGCTCTCCCTCGTCTGTCCCTCCAAACCCTGAAATCCACAACCCACAATCCGAAATCATGAACACCGAATCCTACATCGACGGCTTCCTTCTCCCTGTCCCCCGTGCCCACCTCGACGAATACCGCGCCATGTCCGAGGCCTGCGTCCCGATCTGGAAGGAATACGGCGCCCTGAGCTACGTCGAAACCGTCCTCGACGACGGTGCCTGCGACGAGTTGCGCCCCTTCCCGACCGCTGCCGACGCCAAGGAGGACGAAGTCGTCGTCTTCTCCTGGATCGAATATCCCTCCAAAGCCGTTCGCGACGAGGCCAATGCCAAGATCATGAGCGACCCCCGCCTCGCCGAACACTGCGAGCTCGCCAAGGGGATCTTCGACTGCCGCCGCATGTC
>CAYSZN010000561.1:0-2930 GCA_964435425.1 uncultured Akkermansia sp.
GGTGGGCAGCTCGATGAGGTGGAGCCCACCGCTCGCGAAGCCCTCGACCGGCTCGACCTTCACGCTGGGACGGTGGTGGTAGGCGGCCTCGACATCGAGGTAGGAGGCGTAGGAGCGGTCGCGCTGCAGGAGCGACCACGAGCGCGGATTCTCCAACGAGAAGACGCAGTGACGGATCTGGTCCTGGGTCGTCTCGAGGGGGCGGAACTGCCATCCCCCGTCGGCCGTCTCCATGAGCAGCCCGTCGCTGTCGTGGATTTCGGGACGGAAATCGTAGGGTTTCGGATGGGTGCCCTCGCCGTACCAGAACATGGAGGAGAAGGGGGCGAGGCCGAGCTGCCGCACGGGACGGCGCAGGGTGATCTCGGCCTCGATGTCCATCGTGGTGGTTTCGCCCGGAGTGACATGGAAGCGGTAGGCTCCGGCGACGCTCTCGCCTTCGAGCAGGGCATGGGCGACGAGGGAGGTGTCGCCGGGCTTCGGCTTCTCCAGATGGAAGCGGGTGAAATTGGGGAACTCCTCCGGCACGCCGGGCAGGCCGCTGTTGATCGAGAGGCCCCTGGCGGAGAGGCCGTAGTGGCCCTTCGCCTGCACCGCGCGAAAGTAGCTCGCGCCGAGGAAGACGAGGAACTCGTCCATGTAGTCGGGCGAGTTCAGCGTCGCCCGTGCCCGCCAGCCGGCGTAGCCGGGAGGGGCAGGAACGCCCTCGGGCACGCCTCGCCTGCCGTAGTCGAAGAGCCCGCGGTCGAAGACGAGCGGTCTGGCGATGCCGTCCGCGACCTCGTGGATCGAGACGGTCTGGCGCGCGGTCCAGCCGGGATGGAAGAAGTCGATGGAGAAAGGCCCCTCGTTCCACCAGAGGCCCGACTCCATCCGGAAGCGGATGTCGCGGTGGCCGTCGTAGTCGAGGTTCTTCCAGTAGTCGTCGAGCCCGGCGACCGGCGCCACGTAGGGCGCGGCGGCGATCTGGCGGGCCTCCTCGCGCAGTCGGTCGAAGGCGGGATCCCGGGCGGAAAGGGGCACGGAGGCGGAGGCAAGGAGGAAGAGTGAGGCGGGACGGACGGCGGCGGCGATCATGGAGGGAGGCACGCGGCTGGAGCACTGCGATGCCCGGAATCGTCGCCGGACTTTGATCGGAGCGCAAGCCGCTCCCCGTTCCACGGGCCACGATAACGCCAGTGGCGTATCGTCTTATTTGAGATTACACTCTTCTATAAGACGATGAACCCTCTTGCGTCCTTGCCCGAAACCGCGTCCGCGATGGACGGGATGCCCTCCCCGACGGGGGCGAAGACCCTCGCCCTGCTCGATCTGCTCTCGCGCCACGGAGCGGGGCTCACCGTGGCCGAGGCCGTGCGGCGCACCGGATTCACGCAGAACCTCGTCTTCAGGCTGTTGAAGACCCTCGTCGCGATGGGCTATGCGACGCAGCGGGAAGACAACAAAGCCTACGTTCTGACGAACCGCCTCCTCGAGCTGACCAGCCCCCGCGCGGGCGAGCGCAGCCTCGCCCTCTGCGCCCACGAGGCCCTGAGACGTCTGCGCGACGGGACGGGAGAGACGGTGCAGCTCGTCATCGCCGCGGGCGGAAAGGCGCTCGTCCTCGAGCAGTTCCGTGGCACCCAGGCCCTCCAGGTCTGCGGCGAGGTGGGGATGCGCGTCCCGCTCTACTCCTGCGCGCCGGGCAAGGCCATCCTCGCGCATTGGGGCGAGGAGGCGCTCTCGGAGTGGTTCCGCGGGAAGGGAAAGCAGCTCCGGAAGTTCACCGCGACGACCCTTTCCCGGCGGGAGGGTCTGCTGCGCGAGCTGGAGACGATCCGCCGTCTCGGCTACGCCGTGGACCGGGCCGAGGGGATCGAGGGGATCCATTGCGTCGGCGTTCCCATCGAGGACGAATACGCCCAGCCCATCGGAGCCCTGACCGTGATGGCCCCCGCCTCGCGGATGCCGGAGGAGACCTTCCCCCGTTTCGCCGAATCATGCATCGAAGCCAAACAGCACATCGAGAAGCGTCTGCGTGCCTGAGGGGAATTGCGACCCTCGGAATCCCGCTCCTCCTTCTCGGCGCCTGCCTCCCGTCGCTGGCCGAACCGCTGCCGCCCCAGCAGGTGGAGTTCTTCGAAACGCGCATCCGCCCGATCCTTGCGCAGGAATGCTACGAATGCCATTCCGAGGCGACCAAGGCGAGGGGCGGCCTGCTCCTCGACTCGCGCGAGGGTTGGAAACGGGGCGGCGACTCCGGAGCGGCGATCATGCCGGGGAATCCCGGGGAGAGCCTGCTCTTCCTCGCCATGGACCACGCCGCTCCCGATCTCAGGATGCCGAAGGCCGGGGCCAAGCTGGATGCCCGGATCCTCGCCGATTTCCGCGAATGGATCGCGATGGGCGCGCCTGACCCGCGCGATGCGCCGCCCTCGCCCGAGCAGTTGGAAAAGGACACCGACTGGACCGCGGTCTCCGCACGCCGGGCGCTGTGGTGGAGCTTCCAGCCGGTGAAGCGGCCGGAGGTTCCCGAGGTCGCCGGCACCGTCCATCCCATCGACCGCTTCATCCGCGCCCGCCTCGCCGCCGAGGGGCTCGCGCCCTCGCCGCCGGCCGACCCGAGAGCCCTCGCCCGCCGGCTCCATTTCAACCTCGTCGGCCTTCCCCCGACCCCGGAGGACACCGCCGCCTTCCTCGACGCCTGGGCGGAAAATCCTGACCAAGCCACCTCCGGTCTCGTCGACCGGCTCCTCGCCGATCCCGGCTTCGGCGAGAAGTGGGCGAGGCACTGGATGGACTGGACCCGCTACGCCGACTCCCACGGAAGCGAAGGCGACCCCGCGATTCCACATGCCTGGCGCTACCGCGACTACCTCGTGCGCGCGCTCAACGCCGATGTGCCCCTCGACCGGCTCGTCGTCGAGCATTTCGCGGGCGACCTCCTGAAG
>CAYSZN010000562.1:0-2927 GCA_964435425.1 uncultured Akkermansia sp.
GTTAGGGGGCAGCGATGCCCCATCCGACTGACGGAAGATTCGCATCTTCCGCTACGGCATGCGACGGAAGCGTAGCGGAACGCGCGAGCGTTCCGACGGATGGGTGTACGAATTGTCGAAGATCGGAAGATTGGCATCTTCCGCTACCCTTCACCTACGTAGCGGAACGTGCCAACGTTCCGACGAATGCATCTGATTCGTCCAAACGTACCCCGATTCCGTGCCGTTCGGAATAGTCCGCACTTCTCTCGCAAGACGCCGCGAGAGCCGGTCCAGAAGACTCAAGCTGATTTTCCGTATGGCAACCTACTGTTCGGCAGGGAATCTGCGCGGGGCACTTGATCGAGACCCAATGGCTTTGAGGCTGCCATTCGCACTCTCGGCCCCTACCCCAAGGTCGATCAATCGGTGGAAATGGATGGGGTTTGGAATGGTCTGCGTGATAGACTGCCTCTTGATGGCGTTGTGTGGAAAAATGGTAGCAACGAGCTTGAGTTCCGGAGATTTGGTCCAATATGAAATATGGGTTCCAAAGTGGTATTTTCCGTGATCCACAAAAGACGTCAGGCACGCCCCTCCCGAAAAAATCGATTCGCCGGTCTCGTCGATAAGATCAACCGCCATCGGGATATCCGGCCTGCTTCCGATTCCAATGATTCGCGTCGATGGCCTGTTTTTCCCGAAGACTTTGATTCGAACATCTTCCACTTGAAATGTGAAACCATCTGCGAATTCAAAAACTTTCTGGAGTTGCTGGTTATACTCCCTCTCGTGGATTTCTGTGGAATGGGAAAGCGTGCGATTGTAGACAGTAAATCCCGTTATGCCCGATGTGAGGATTGCGGTGAGCAGGCACAATATCGCTGTTTTCATGTAAACTTTGCACAACAGTGGCATTCGCCCACTGCCACATCGGCGTCCATCAGCCAAATGCTGCCAAGCGGACATTCTCGAGAAAACCATTTTTGCCGCACGAGGTCAAGGACTTCCGCCCCGCGTCCACCCACCCCCATTTCCCGATTTGCATCCCCCCCATCCCCGTCGTAAAGCAGTCCGGTGAAAACCTACGACTTCATCGTGGTCGGGAGCGGGATCTCCGGGCTCAGCTTTGCCTTGCGTGCGGCGGAGCACGGCTCGGTCGCGGTCGTGACGAAGCGGGACGCCGCGAGCACGAACACGGCCTGGGCCCAGGGCGGGATCGCCTGCGTCCAGAGCGAGGAGGACTCCTTCGACCGCCATGTCGCCGACACGCTCGATGCCGGAGCGGGGCTCTGCCCGGAGCCGGTCGTGCGCCGCATCGTCAGCGAGGGACCCCGCGCCATCCGCGAGCTGGTCGAATGGGGCGTGGCCTTCGACGGCACCGTCTCCGACACGGGAGAGGAGAGGGTCGAGCTCGGCCGCGAGGGCGGCCACACTGCCCGCCGAATCCTCCACCACAAGGACACGACCGGACGCGAGATCGAGACGAAGCTCCTCGCCCGCGTACGCGAGGACTCGCGCATCGACCTGCTGGAGCACCATTTCGCGGTCGACCTCATCACCACCGCGAAGGTCGCGCCCGGCACGCCGCAGCGCTGCGTCGGGCTCTATGTGCTCGACGAGGAGAGCGGCGAAGTCGAGACCCTGCGCTCCGACCGCATCCTCCTCTGCACCGGCGGGAGCGGGCGGGTCTATCTCTACACGACCAATCCCGACGTGGCCACGGGCGACGGCGTGGCCATGGCGTGGCGGGCGGGCTGCGAGATCGCGAACATGGAGTTCGTCCAGTTCCACCCCACCTGCCTCTACCACCACGAGCTGAAATCCTTCCTCGTAACCGAGGCGATGCGCGGCGAGGGGGCCGAGCTGATCGACAAGCACGGGCACCGCTTCATGGAGGACTACGATCCGCGGGGATCGCTCGCCCCGCGCGACATCGTGGCCCGCGCCATCGACCGCGAGATCAAGAAGACGGGCGGCCCCTGCGTCTTTCTCGACATCACCCACAAGCCCGCCGACTTCGTCCGCGAGCGCTTCCCGAACATCTACGAGACCTGCCTCTCGGTGGACATCGACCTCACGAAGCAGCCCATCCCCGTGGTCCCGGCGGCGCACTACCAATGTGGCGGTGTCCGCACCGACGTGAAGGGAGCGACCTCCCTGCCCGGACTGTGGGCCGTCGGCGAGGTCGCCTGCACCGGCCTGCACGGGGCGAACCGCCTCGCAAGCAATTCGCTCCTCGAGGGGGTCGTCGTTTCCGATCTCGCCCTGCGCGACTGTCTCGAGACGCTGCCGCCCGGCTTGCCGGGGGAAGATCTCGTCCTGCCTGCGTGGGAGTCGGGCGACGCCGCGGACGTGGACGAGCTGGTCGTGATCTACCACAACTGGGACGAGATCCGGCGGCTGATGTGGGACTACGTCTCCATCGTCCGCACGGACAAGCGCCTCCAGCGCGCCGCGACTCGCCTCCGCAACCTGCGGCAGGAAGTGCAGGAGTTCTATTGGAACTTCCGCATCACCTCGGAGCTGCTGGAGCTGCGCAACCTCGTCGAGACGGCCAGCCTCATCGTCGAATCCGCCGCCCGCCGCAAGGAGAGCCGTGGCCTGCACTACACCCTCGACCATCCCGAGAAGGACGATGCGAACTGGCGGGTGGACACGGTGCTGAGGCGGTGAGGGATGGGAGGTCTTGTCTGGCCCCGATAGTAGAGAAGTTCGCGAGAGCTTCTCCCGATCCGGCGTTTCAAGGAACGTCCGTCGAAGTTCTCGCGGACTTCGCTTCGGCTTCGGCTGAAGGGGGTGGACCACGAATGGCGCGGATGAACACGAATTCAGAGCTCTCGCCGTGCAGGCTATCCGCGTCATCTGTGCCATCCGTGGTCCAAAACATTTCTCAAGTCCGGCGCGGTGCTTCCATCCGGCTT
The DNA here is from genome assembly GCA_964435425.1 of uncultured Akkermansia sp. Taxonomy (GTDB): domain Bacteria; phylum Verrucomicrobiota; class Verrucomicrobiia; order Verrucomicrobiales; family DEV007; genus Arctic95D-9. The sequence continues at coordinate 2,904 of CAYSZN010000562.1, forward strand.
CGGAATCAAATGATTTTGACGATA
>CAYSZN010000563.1:0-2920 GCA_964435425.1 uncultured Akkermansia sp.
TTCCGCGAGAACTACCAGCCGGGACGGCGGATGGTGGCGATCGGGGGGTGAATGGGAGACGGGGTGAAGACCGCTGATTGGCGCGGATCTTCGCTGAGGGTTGCACAGCGAGGATCGATTTTCCGGTCCAGCGCCGGGGCTTGGCAAGCCCCGCTCCTTGGCACAAGGCTCCTTGCCCAAGGAAGGGCGCTTGCCAAGCGCCCCGGAAGCCGCGGCTTCAACGCCTCCCCACCAATCGCCGGAGACGTCGCAAATGTTCCTCAGCCGAGGCTCGGTCGCAGTGGTGCGGCAGGATGCCTCGCGGTTCGAGATTGAGCGCTTTCTGGATACTGCGCCCCGCCTCGTCGCTATCCACGTTGAAACTCTGTGGCGGTCGATGGGAGAAGAGGCCATAGCTCGCGAACAGATCGCCGCAGAACAGAAGGCCGAGCTTCTCGCAGAAATAGCCCGTGTGTCCCTCGGTATGGCCCGGGAGATGGATTGCCTGCAAACCATGCCAGAGGTCGAAACGGTCGCCGTCCCGGACGAGGCGGCTCACGGAGAAGGGTTCGTAGCCCAGCAGTTTTCTCCCCGCCGCTTCCATCCAGTCGCCCAAGCGACGGTCTCCGCTAGGCCGGGCATGTCCGGCAAAGCGCTCGCGATCTCCCTCCGGTCCCGCGATCCACGCTCCGTCGCGGCGGGCGAAACGGACCGTGTTGAGCGCATGGTCGAGATGGCCGTGGGTCAACAGGATGCCCCGGATCGGCAGATGATCCCATCCGCGAGACGCGAGGATTTCGTCCAATCGCGCAGGAGCTCCGACAAACCCGGTGTCGATCAGGTAGAGCCCATCCCCATCCCGGAGCACATAGAAGCAGACGCCGCAGGAACGGATTTGGGCCATGTCGAAGTCTGCCCCCTCCACGTTCATTCAGTGATCACCATAACGTTTCAAATCGGAACTCGGTGAACCTTTCCTGAAGCAGGCCCCACCATCTGGACGAGGGCAGCCAGAAGACGAGCTTTCGTCGGTGTGGCCCTCGGTCTCCAGCAATCTCCTGAGCACATCGCCAGGCATTCCGATCTCACCTCTCCACCACCACCTCCACGTCGGCGCGGATCTGGTGCTTCTGGGCGGAGGCCTGGACGAGGCTGCGGATCGCGCAGATCGTCTTGCCGCCGCGCCCGATGACACGGCCGCTGTCGTCCGGATGGAGCTGGATCCGGTAGAGGTGGACGCCGTCGCGCTCGCCGCGTTCGATCACGACCTCGTCGGGATGCTCGACAAGCCCACCGACGACGTAGTCGAGGAATTCCTGGATGGCGAGTGCGGGCTCCATGCGGGATCTGGGGGGAAAAGCAAAAAGGGCGTGCCTTGCGGCACACCCTCCGATTTACCGCCTGCGGCGGCGTTTGTCACGAAAAAGACGTCAGGCGGACGCCTGGCGGGCCTTCTTGATGAGGCTACGGACGGTGTCGGAAGGCTGGGCTCCCTTGCCGATCCACTCGTCGACCTTGGCCAGGTCGATCCTGTAGTTCTCCTTGTCGAGAAGCGGATCGTAGGTGCCGATCTGCTCGATGTAGGCCCCTTCGCGGCGCGCACGTCCGTCCGCCACGACGATGCGGTAATAGGGACGGTCCTTCGTGCCCTCGCGTCTCATTCTGATCTTAACCATAACCCGATTCTGATTTCGTTGTGGGGCGCCTGCGATTTGGCTCGCCTAGCGCCAGCTTTCCGCTCCTTGGCGGCGGAAGGGGAACTTGATACCTTCGAACGGGAAAAAATCAACCGCTAGTTTTCGTGGATTTCGCAACGACTCGAACGAAGCCCGAAAACCGAAGCTCGAAATCCGAATTTCTGGGCCGACCGCTGATTGACGCTGATCTCCGCTGATTTTTTCGCGTCCAGAAGCCATCAGCGAAAATCAGCGCCGATCAGCGGTCCAGCGAAGCGTTTCGGTTTTCGGATTTTCCCTTCGCATTTCCGCGAACCCTCGGGTTCAATGCCGCCATGCCGATCGAGGAATCCGAAGTCTCCGCCCACGCCGCCAAGGTCCGCCAGCTTCTCGCCGCCCTCAACGGCGCGCTCTACGGACAGGAGGCGCTCGTCGAGCTCGTCGTCACCGGACTGCTCGCCCGCGGCCACCTGCTCCTCGAAGGCCTGCCGGGCCTCGGCAAGACGGAGCTGGTCAAGGCGCTGGCCAAGACGCTCGACCTGGAGAACAAGCGCATCCAGTTCACCCCCGACCTCCTCCCCGGCGACATCACCGGCAATCCCGTCTTGCAGGAAACGGAGAGGGGGCGCGAGTTCGTCTTCCAGAAAGGACCGCTCTTCGCCAACCTCGTCCTCGCCGACGAGATCAACCGCGCCTCGCCGAAGACCCAGTCGGCCCTGCTCGAGGCGATGCAGGAGCAGCGCGTCACCGTGCTCGGCACGACCCATCCCCTGCCCTCGCCTTTCTTCGTCCTCGCCACGCAGAACCCCATCGAGCTGGAGGGCACCTATCCCCTGCCCGAGGCCCAGCTCGACCGCTTCCTCTTCAAGCTCGAGGTCCACCGCAACTCGGTCGCGACGCTGGAGAGGATCGTGCTGAACCGCGAGATCGGCGTCGAGCCGACCGTCGAACGTGTCCTCGGACAGGAGGAGCTCGCGGCTCTCGTCGCCGCGGTCCGGGCCATCTACCTGCCCGAAGTCGTGGCGAACTACATCGCCCGCCTCGTCGATGCCACCCATGCCGGATCGAAGGCCTCGTCGGCGATCAAGTATGGAGCCAGCCCCCGCGCCGCCCTTGCCCTCGCCTCCGCCTCGAAGGCCCGCGCCCTCATGCAGGGACGGATCAACGCGAGCTTCGAGGACGTCGCCGCTGTCGCCGCGGCCGTTCTCGTCCACCGGATCGTCCTGCAATACGAGGCCCGCATCGAAGGCCGCAGCCCCGGCGAT
>CAYSZN010000564.1:0-2919 GCA_964435425.1 uncultured Akkermansia sp.
TCGTCGACCAGATCCGGCGCGGCATCGCCAGCTCGCGCGAGGACGGCGAGACCACACGGCGTCCAATCGAGCGTTTCCTCTGGCCGCTTTCCGCCGCCGCGATCCTGCTGGTGCTTTCGCATGTTTTGCCGCTGCTTTGGTTGAAGCCGGCGGCAACCCGTCGCACTTCTTCTTCGCGGAATCTGCACAGGGCCGTCTCCTTGTTCCTATGCCTCGTCGCCGCCAGCGTCTCTGCGCAAGAGCCTCAGGACGACAAGCAGGCGCTTGCCGAAATGGAACGTCAGATCGCCGAAATCGAACGGCAAAAGACAGAACTTGAGCGAAAACGCGCCAAACTCAAACTGAGAATCGAAGATTACGAGCGAAGGCTTGCCGAAGCTCGCTTGCCAGGCACGAAAAACCGTCTGCGAATGGGCGTCGGCGCGGCTGCCTATCAGAGTGAAAACTACGATCAGGCTCTCAAAGCCTACGGAGAAGCGCTGGCCAGCGGCAACGACCGCCTGCGCCGCGATGCCCACTACAATATCGGCAACACCCTCTACCGACGTGGCAAGACTATCCTCGAAGGTGCCGCCGCCAACCCCGACCAGATTCAATCCCCCACCGCCTCCAGGGAAGCGCGGGACCTTACCATCCGGGATTGGGAAAGCGCCATCGAGCATTTCGAGTCGTCCCTCGCGCTCGCCCCGGACAATGCCCAGGCCACTTACAATCGGGACTACGTCAGGCCGCAGCTCGAAGAGCTGAAGAAGCAGCGGAAAAAGGAAGAGGAACAACAGAAGCAGGGAGAGCAGAAGAAAGACGAAGAGAACAAGGACGAAGAAGAGAAGGAGAAACAAGACCCATCCGATCAGGATCAAAATCAGAACCAAGATGGCTCGGAGGATTCTAAAGAGAAATCCGAAGATCAGAAATCCGAAGGCCAGCCTGACAAATCAGACGAGTCCGACGGGTCAGACGGCTCCAATGAGCCGGACAACCCACCCCCCGGCGAAACCCAGCCCCAGGAAGAGCCCGAGGCTCCGCAGGACGGAGCGCTCGAATCCACCCCGCCCCAATCCCAGCAGGACCAATCTCCGCCGAACCCGACCAACGCGGCCGAGGCGCAGGCCAATCCCCTGACCGGCTATTCCCCCACCGAGGCCCGCCAGCTCCTCGAAGCCCTCGCCGACGAGACCGAGGTCAAACCGCTCGTGCCGCTACCGGCGCGGGGCGAGAAGTTCAAGAATTGGTAGTCAGGAAAAAATCCGAAGCTCGAAATCCGAAGCCACCTCAACTCCTTTCAGCGTCCCCCTTCCCCATGCAATCTCGTCTTCGGATTTCGAGCTTCGGACTTCGGATTTCCCTCCTCCTCCTGCTCGCGCTCCCGCTCGCGGCGCAGACGCCCGTCTCCCCCTCGACGCCGACCGACGACACCCTCACCGTGAACGTCCTCAGCGACCGCGTCCGCGTCGGGGAGCCCGGGCAAATCTTCATCAAGGTCCGCAACGGCGAGGCCACCCTGCCCGGGCGCATCGATGTCGATGGTCTCGAGGTGACTTTGTCCGGACAGAGGTCCGAAGCCAACCTTTCCAATGGCGTCGGCACCTTCGAGACGAACTACTTCTACCGCTTCAGCGGCAACACGCCCGGCACCTACACGATTCCCGAGTTCGAAATCCGCATCACCAGTCGCGCCGGCGAACGCGTCGCGAAGACGCTCCCCCTCGTTATCACCATCGTCGAGAACGACGGCTCCGACGCCAGCCTCGATGCGACGAAGCCCTACTTCGGAAAGCTCGAGCTCGTCCGCGACACCTTCTATGTGAACGAGCTGATCCCCTTCACCCTCTCCGCCTACGTGCGCGGACGCAACGCCATCCACGACGTGGTCTCCGCCTCGCTGGAGCACGGAAGCTTCGTCATGAAGGGTTTCCGCGAGGTCCGCACCGACGGAGCCAACGTGGGGAACAGCTACTATTCCTCCGCCGTGCTCCCGTCCCACCTCTTCGCCCTCAAGCCGGGCACCCATCGCCTCGGGCCCGCCAAGGTCGCCGTGCGGGTCCTCGACTCGGATGCGGGATTCGGGCTCTCCGCCTTCTTCCAGCGGACCGTCACGCGCGAGATGCCCACGAACACCGTCGACGTCACGGTGAAGCCGCTGCCTTCCGGCGCCCCGGCCAGCTTCACCGGCGGCATCGGCTCCTTCGAGCTTTCCGCCAGCCCCTCCCTCACGACCCTCGGCGTGGGCGACCCTCTCTCGATGGAGTTCGAGGTCACCGGCACCGGCAACCTCCGCACCATGGGCGCGCCCATCCTCTCGATTCCGCAGACCGGCATCTGGAAGACCTACGAGGCCAACAAGACGCTCAACGACGACGAGGACTCGGACGGCTTCCGCGTGGGCAGGGTCCGCTTCTCCCAGGTCATCATTCCCGAAGCGCCGGTCGAGGCCATTCCCGAGTTCCAGCTTTCCTACTTCGACCCCGCCAAGGAGGAATACGTCACCCTGAAGGCCGGCCCCTTCCCCATCGTGGTGACGCAGGCCACCGCCCCGGTGGAGACGGCCTCGGCCGCGGGGCAGGCGGAGGTCTCATCCCCCGACGCGAAGCGTCCCGAGCCCTCCTTCTCCGATGTCCTCCACATTCGGACTGGCGAACCCCGCTGGATCGCCGCCAGCGACCTGGGCAAGGTCGGACCGCTGTTCTGGATCGTGCAGGCGCTCTGCTCCGCCGCCTTCTGCACCATCGTCGGTTTCGGGATCGCGAGGTGGACGGCTGCGGCCAGGCAGCGCCGTACGAATACCTCCGAGCCGCTCTCCTTCTCCCGAGCGGTGAAGCGCCTTCCCCCTCCCGGCTCGCCGCGCCACGAGTTCTTCCATGCCGTCGCCGAGGCCCTCGCCGCCTGGCGGCGCGAGCATCCCGACGCCCCTCCGCAGGC
>CAYSZN010000565.1:0-2913 GCA_964435425.1 uncultured Akkermansia sp.
TCCCGAAATCACCCTCCTCCATCCCGCTCCCCTTCGATCCTGAGCAGGGAACGGTAGAGCACCCAGACCAGCACGGCCACGGCGAGGGCGATGATGCCCCAGAGCGCGGGCTGGGAGTCGAGCAGGCCTCCTTCCACGACCTCCTTGGCGGCAGGGGCGAAGAGGGGATTCTCGGCGAGTCCGCCCAAGGTCGCCGTCTTGGCCTCCACCTCGCGGTGGAGGGCCGCCTCGATCGCGGCGGTATCGAGGGCGGGGCGGGGCTTGACGGCCTCTGCGGTCTCGAGGCCGAGATAGAGCAGGGGAGCCTCGCCGGCTTCGGCAAGGAAGACGATTTCGTAGACCGGCCCCCGTCCGGTCACGCCGGAGATCGCGACGGGCGGGTTGTTGCCGTTCTCGACGAGGAGCCGGAGATGCCCGGCCCGGATCTCGGGAAAGGACAATGCGAGGGATTCGTCGTGGAAGTCTCCGACCTGGTAGCGGTGCGCATGGCCGCGATGCACGGTGTGCCAGGCTCCTCCCTCCGTCGGAATCTGCACGGAGACGGCGCGGCGGAAGTTGCGGTCGTCGGTGACGAGGAGGAGGCGGTCGAACGGCAGATGGCCCGCGTCGAGAATGAAGACGCCGGTTCCGTTCTCCTCCTCGCCGGTCTCCAGCACGGCGAGATCGTGGGTGCGGCGTCCCTTCTCGCCGCGTTCGCCTTTCACCGGGGCCGTGAGGAAGCGCAGCCCGTCGATGCGGAAGACGCGCGTCGCCACCGAACCGGATTCGCTGACGGTCAGCCCCTCGGACTCGCCAAGGGTGCGGGTGATCTGGCGCACGAGCGAGCGCTGCTCGTCGGTGGCCTCGGCGATGCGGATGCGGAAGCGGCGGCTGGAGGTCCCGGGCAGCTCCACGGCGGTGCGGCGGAAGTCGAGGAAACGGCTGTGGTCGAAGACGACGCGGTCTCCGACGAGCTCCTGCCACCCGTCCTCGCCGGAGGGGATGGAGACGGTCACGCTCTTCTCGAAATCGCGCAGCGGCGTCTCGATCTCGAGGCGCGCCGCAGGAGCCGTCCCTGCCTCGAGGCTGACGGTGACCTCGATCGATCCATCGGAATTCTCCTCGAAGGATTCGACCCGGTGCAGCAGGTGGTTCGCGCCTCGCGAAGGTTTCGGGACATGCACTTTCCGAAGCACCCAGGGCCGCTCGACGGGTTTCTCTCCATGGAAGCGGACCATCCGAAGCGCTCCGAAATCTCCGCCTGCGTGACGGTGCAGGGAGGCGTCGGCCTCGATGCGGAACAGGCCCGGCCCCTCGGACGGCAGGGCGATCTCGCGGCGGAAGGAGAAGGGCGCGGGATCGAAGCCCTTGGCCTCCGAAGGCCTCTGCGGAGCGAGGTCGGCGTGGGCGGAGGAGAGGCCGAGGCAGACGGTGGCGAGGAGGGGGAGGGATCTCATGGTTCGGTCGGCGAGGGTTCGTCGTCGTTTCCGGCGTCCGCATCCCCGGACGCCGTTGCGAAGCGGTGGCTGTATTTGAAGTAGAGGAAGGACCCTGCCAGAACCACCACGCCGAGGACGATGAAGGCGACGATGCGGTAGAGCTGGTCGAGCCCGGCGAGGTCGACGAAGAAGACCTTCAGGATGGTCCATGCGAGGAGGAAGAGCCCGATGCCGCGGAGGGCGGCGCGGTTTTTCAGGATGCCTGCGAGGAGCATCGCGATGGCGAAGAGCGACCAGTAGATCGAGATGCCACCCATGCGGAACGCGGGGAGGAAATGGCTCAGTCCCGTCCAGATCTCGAGACTGGAATAGAGGAAGACGCCGGCGAGGGCGGCGTAGCCGAAGACCGGAACCATGTCGGTGGCATCATCTTTTCGGGAGAGGACGCGCGAGGCGAGGAGGAAGAAGAGGGCGACGGCTCCGTAGTCGATCGCTCTCATCAGCAGGCCGGGAACAAAGTCCCGGCGGGCGAAGGCTAGGTCGAAGCCCGGTTTCCAGAAAAGGAAGTCGAGGAGGAAGACCTTCACGACGAGGGCGGCGGCGAGGACCCACAGCAGTGCGGTGGCGAGCGACGAGCGGTTCACCAGCCTCTCGCGGAGGAGGAGGGCGCCGAGGGCGATCCAGACCAGTGTCAGGGCGGGGCGCACGAAGGGGTCGAAGAGGCGCTCCATCGTCTTCGCGACTTCGAGATTCAGATAGACGAAGGTCAGGGCGACGACGATCCAGAAGCAGATCCGTCCCATGCCCGACTGGCCCGGCAGGGGACGGATGTCGTTTTCCTCGCCGACCGACCAGAGCGGATCGGCCTGGCCTTCGTGGCGGAAGAGCCGTCCCGCGGCGAAGAAGGACCCGATGGGGATGCCGAAGACGAAGAGCCGCTCGACGAAGTGCTTCGCGTAGTCCTTCGCCGACATCAGGTCCGGCGAGAGGCCGTCGAACTGCTCGCGCAGGTCGAAGAGGGCGAAGCGCGCGAGGACGACAAGATAGAGCAGGTAGGCGAGCTGGCGGAGGAATTCGCTGCGCATCTTCGAGGCGATCCAGAGCATGACGAAGGCCTGGAGCGCCCAGCTCACCGTGATCCATCCCTTCGAAAGGACGAGGGGCAGGGTGATGGCGACGAAGAAGGAGGCCAGTCCCATGAAGCTGAGGAGCAGGCCCCGGTCCTGGATGCGGCGTTTCAGGAAGACGCCGATGTGGAGGATGTAGAAGACGGCGAGGCCGAGGGTGAGCAGGGCGATGGCCTCGCGCCGGTAGGTGGCCTCGATGCAGTGGACCGAGAAGCCGGTGAAGGCCGCTGCGTTGAGGAAGAGGAAGATCAGCTCCAGCAGCGTCGAGGGTCGGCGGTGGAGGAGCTGGTAGACGAAGGTGACTGAGGAGAAGAGGACGAAGAAGGCGAGGAGGAAGGGCATGAACTCCCAGAAGCGCTCGGGCGCGA
>CAYSZN010000566.1:0-2904 GCA_964435425.1 uncultured Akkermansia sp.
CGCCGGTCCCTGCACCGGGGCGGGGATCTTCGCCCGGGACTGGGCCGCGGGGGCAGGCGTCGGAGGATCGGCGGCAGGCGCCGGGAACCACTGGTAGACCATGAAGTAGATGATCACTCCGGTGACGGAGACGAACAGCCACGACGGAAAGGTGAAGCGGGCGAGGCGCTTGTGCCGCTCGAATTTCCCGCGCGCCGCCGCGACGACGAGCAGGATGATGAAGGGCAGGTTCACCACCGCGAGGAGGATGTGGGGCGCGAGGATGGCGAGGTAGATCCGTCTCGCCACGGGATATTCCTTCGGAAACTCGGTGTGCCCGGCGGAGTAGTGGTAGACGAGGTAGCAGGCGAGAAAGAGCGCCGAGCTGACCAGCGCCGCAGTCATCACCCTCTGGTGTGCCTCGCGGCGGCCCGACTTGATGAGAAGGAATCCGACGACGAGCAGCACGGTGCTGATGCCGTTGAGCGTCGCGTTGATCGGAGGAAAGACGCTGAAGTCGAAGGCGTCGGGCGAGGGAGTCATGGGGCCGGATTCGGGTTCTCCGGCATCAGGTCGGAGAGCTTCAGGTCGGGATCGAGGACCATCCTGAGATCGCGGCGGAGGCGCTCGATCTCGGTCTGGCCGCGCTGGACGTTCATCACATCGTAGTAGCCGCGGATGTTGGCCTCGCCATCGACGATGACGAGGCGCTGGTCGTGGGCATAGGGCCCCTGCGCGGCCCGCTGCGCGGGATCGGTGATCTCCTCGGTCGCGTAGAACTTGAACTGGGAGAGCATGTACTTCGCGATGTCCTCGGGATCGCCGGTGAGGAACCACCAGTCGGGCGAATCGATGCCACGCTCCCTCACCCAGGCGTCCATCTTCTCCGGCGTATCGCCGACGGGATTCACGCTGATGGAGACGAGGCGGAAGCGCGGGTCGTCGCCGAACTCGCTCTCCAGCGACTTCATCACCGCCGCCATGCCGAGGCAGCCCGCGGGACAGTCCGTGTACTGGTAGCCGGCCACGTAGACCTTGCCCCGGAGCTCGGCGAGGGCGACCTTCTTGCCATCCCGGTTGACGGCTTCGAGATCCCGCTCCAGCCGCGCGATGTGCGGCGGGCGCCAGTTCTCCACCTCGTAGCCGCGGCGGATCAGGTAGGCCCTCGTCACGAAGACGGAGCCGAGGACGACGATCAGGCAAATACCGACGATCGTGCTCCACCAGGCGATGAATTTGGCACGGGTAGGGTCTTCGGTGGTTTCCATCGGGAGGGGGTTACGCCGCCAACGCGGTCGCGGAAGTCCAGGAAAGGTAGCTCGCCACCATGGCGAGCGGGAGATAGAGCAGGGTGTAGAAGAACAGCCGCCTCGCGTCGGAGCGCTCGCCACTTTTCAGGAACTTCGCGGCGAGCAGCACCATGACGACGCCGAGCAACCCGCCGGGAACCGCCCCCCAGGTCGCCATCAGAGGCGAGACCAAGGGAAAGACGACGGCGAGCGCGGTCAGGCAAAGCGCGTAGCCCAGCGCGATGCGCGCGGTCCTCGCCCCGCTCTCGTCGTCGTTCGACCACATCTTGAAGCCGCCGCGTCGATACTCGTCACGGTACATCCAGTTGATCGCGGCGAAATGCGGCAGTTGCCAGAAGAAGAGCAGCCCGAAGAGGTAGAGGGCCCCCGCCCCGAGCAGCGGCTGCCCGCCCGCGGCCCAGCCGATCAGCGGAGGCAGCGCCCCCGAGACCGCGCCGACGAGCGTGTTCGTGCTGGAGACCCGCTTCATCGGCGTGTAGACGAACAGATAGGTCAGCAGCGTGGCCCCGGCCATGATCGAGGCAGCGGTGTTGACCTTCACCCCGAGGTGGATCAGACCGAAGGCGGCGAGGAGCCAGCCGAGGATGAAGGCGGCGGCTTTCGGGAGCCGCTTCGCCGGCAGGGGCCGGTCCGAGGTGCGGTGCATCCGCGCGTCCGCCTCGACCTCCATGAGCTGGTTGAAGACCGCCGCCCCCGCAGCCGCCAGGGCCGTGCCGAAGACCATGTGGAGGAAGACCGCCCAGGAGAAACTCCCCTGCCCCTTCGCCGCCACGAAGTATCCGAAGCACGCGGTGAGCACCACGAGGAAACTGAGCCGCGCCTTCGTCAAGGCCATGACGTCCTCCTGGACCTGCCGCAGCAGGCCGGGAGCCGGGTTCGGAGTATCGCTGGGGCGGGCGGCGGCCATCGTCGTTTCGCAAACGCGCAACCCTAGCCCAAGTTCGCGAGGCCGGGTCGAAAAACCTCGGAGATCGGGCGATTTTTCGTGGAGGGCGGAAGAAGAAATCGCGTGTAAGCGACACGCCCGCCGTTCCGGGAAGCCGTGCTCCACGCCGTTTCAGCCTTCGACGCTTCCCAGCCACTCCATGCACTCCGCCTCCGTCTCGAAGAACAGCAGCGCCTCTCCGAAGGCCAGAAGGCGCGCTTCGTCCAGAGACTTCAGCAGCGGAGCCGCCTTTTTCGCGAGACTCGGGAACTTCCGCTCTAGGAGACGCTGGGCAAAGGCCATCTCGCCCTCGGTCCGACCTTTGAGCTTGCCGAGTTCGACGAAGGGATTGACGAGAGTTGGCATGGGCGCAAGTTCGGGTTCGGTCTCCGACAGCATACGCACTCGCTCCTCCAATTGCAAGAGCTGCTCATTGTCCAAGGGCGCGTAGTGCTGAACAAACTCCGTCGCCGCCGCCAATTCCTCTTCTGAGAAGCCCTGCCGCAGCGCCTCGGCCAAGGTCCGCACGATGGCCTCCACCTGCTGCCCTCCGTCGAGCTTCATCAGGGAGGACAGCGCCAAGGCAGCGACATTGCCGCTTTCCAGATGCGGGCGCGGGTCCATCAGGTAAAAATGCAGCACGGGACAGTGGATGCGGATCGAAGCGACTTCGCCGAACTGCCAATCCAA
>CAYSZN010000567.1:0-2903 GCA_964435425.1 uncultured Akkermansia sp.
AGGAAGCGGCCGCGCCTCACGTTCCGATCCCGACCTTCTCCCCCTCGAGCGACTTGCGCATCGCCTCCATGCCGTAGCGGTAGCGCGAGGCGGCGGTGTTGGGGGAGATGTCGAGCGCCTTGCCGATCTGGTCGAAGGTCAGCTCGCCCCAGATCTTCAGGGTGATGACTTCCCGGAACTTCTCCGGCACCTTGGAAAGGGCGACCTGGAGGGCGCGGCTGGTGTCGTCCTCGGGCAGCTCGAACCAGGCGACGAGCTCGCCGCGCTCCATCGAGGACTCCTCCTCGCGACGGCGGCGGCGCTCGTTGCTGCGGGCGAGGTCGATGGCGCAGCGGCGGACGTTGGTGTAGGCGAGGCTCACGACCTGCTGGTCGGGAGCGGCCCGGTGGGTTTTCCACGTGCGGACGAGGGCGGCCTGGAGGACATCCTCGGCGTCCGCCTCGCACCGGGTCTGCTGCCGGGCGAAGAGCATGAGCCGGGCGCCGTTGCGGTCCAGCCAGTCGCGCCATTCCTCGGAGAATCGCTGCATTGCGGATAATGACGCACGGAACGCGCCGCACGTTCAAAAAATTTCCACGGAAGACGGGGAAAGCACCGCCCCCGCGGGACGATGGTGCGGGTACAGGGAATCGAACCCTGGTCTCAAGCTTGGGAAGCTCGCGTCCTACCATTGAACGACACCCGCGGGAGATCGTGGCGAACCGGCGGAACGATGAAGCGGTTCGTCTCCGGAATCAAGCACGTTCTCGCCTTCGCCCAACGGCCGCCCCTTTCCTCACTCCTCTCCGGTATGATGCAGCCATTCGGGATGGGCCACGATGACGCCGAGGATGTCGTGGGTCACTTTCGCGGGCGCCTGGTTCGCGTTGATCTCGGCGCGGCGGTCGGCGTAGTGGGCGACGAGCTCGCGGGTCGATTCCTCGTAGGTGCGGATACGGCGCTGGATGACCTCGTCGCTGGCGTCGTCGAGGCGGCCCTCCTTGAGGGCGCGCTTGCGGATGCGCGTGATCAGCTCGTCGCGGTCGGGACAGGAGAGGTGGAAGAGCTGGAGCACCTCGATGTGCTCCTCGAGGAGGCAGGCCTGCTCGACGCTGCGGGGGATGCCGTCGAGGATGAGGAGGTCGATGTCGGGCTTGAACATGTGCAGGACGGCCCGGGCGTCGATCTGCTGCTTGAAGTAGCGGATCGTCAGCTCGTCGGGCACGAGCCCGCCCTTGCGCGAGTAGGAGATGAACTCCTGCCCGATCGGGGTGCGGGTGTCCATGGAGCGGAAGGCGTCGCCCATGGAGAAGTGGTAGAGGCGGGGGATCTCCCCGAGGATCTGCCCCTGGGTGCCCTTGCCGCAGCCGGGGGCGCCGAGAAAGACGAAGGCCTTGTATTTGCTGGGAACGGTGTCGGTCATGGGATGGGGACGGGATGGATTCGGGTCAGGAAATCGGGTGTCAGAGTGAGGATTAGCGGGTAGGGTAGGCGCGAGTCAATCCCAAGTCATGCTTTTCAGCCCCTTTCTGGCCTCCCGGTACCTCAAGCCGAAGCGCACCTTCGTCTCCATCATCACCCTGATCTCGATCCTCGGCGTCACCCTCGGAGTGTGGGCGATGATCGTCGTCAATTCGGTCTTCACCGGCTACGGCGTGCGCGTGAAGGAGAGCATTCTTGGCGTGGTGCCGCACCTGACGATCGACTCCGATGGCTACTTGAAGGACTGGCCGGAGATCTACGAGAAGGTGAAGTCGGTCGAGGGCATCACCTCGGTCACGCCCTTTGTGACCGGCCAGGTGGTGATGGAATTCCAAGGACGACGCAGCGCCCCGTTCATCCGCGGCGTGCTTCCTCCCGAGGGCGAAGAGCTGGAGCGAATGCGGAGCAAGCTGAAGAAGCACCCGAATCCCGAGTTTCCCCTCGATCCGGAGAAGATGATCCAGGAAGGAGACTTCATCGGAGAGAACGACTTCTACTCGGCCGTGGTCGGTTCCGGCATCGCGGAGGGCTTCAACATCAAGGTCGGAGACAAGATCCTGTTCTACTCCAACAGCGGGATCGACAGGATCATGGAACTGCTCGATTCGGCCGAGGACGCCACCGACGAGGAGGTGCGCAAGAAGGCGATCGAGGACACCCGCCGGATCACGGCCCCGCAGGAGCTGACGGTGAAGGGGATCTTCGACTCGGGCAACTGGGACTTCGACGCAACCGTGGTCTACATGCACCTCGAGACGGCGCAGGTGCTCTACGATTTCGGCCTCGACGACTGCCACGGCATCGCGGCGAGGACGACCGATGCCTTCAAGGTGGACCAGCAGCAGATCAAGCTCCACGAGATTCTTCCCCAGCAATTCGCGGTCCGCACCTGGGCGCAGCTCAACAAGGGAACCTTCGACGCGATCGCCGCCGAGCGGCAGATGATGTTCCTCATCCTCTTCATCATCATGATCGTGAGCGGCTTCGGGATCATGAGCACGATGATCACCGTCACCGTCCAGAAGCGGACGGAGATCGGATTGCTGAAGGCCCTGGGCGCGCGCGAGGGCCAGATCGCCTGGGTCTTCCTCTCCCAGGGCATCCTCGTCGGCCTCGTCGGCATCACCATCGGCTTTGTGATCGCACAGCTCACGATCTGGCGGCGCAACGCCATCGGCGGATGGCTTGGGCGCAAGTACGACATCGACTTCTTCAATGCGGAGATCTACGGGATCAACGGCGGCATCCCCTCGGTCCAGACAGCCAGCGATCTCACGGCGATCACGCTGTCCGCCCTGGTGTGCTGCACCTTCGCCGCGCTCATCCCCGCCCTTCTTGCCGCCTTCCTCCAACCCGCGAAGGCGCTGCGCAGCCAGTAAGCCCTCCCTCCTTTCTCAGCCATGGACTTCTACCTCTCCCTCGGGGGCGAAAAAGCGGGCCCC
>CAYSZN010000568.1:0-425 GCA_964435425.1 uncultured Akkermansia sp.
CGCTGAGATCCTCGTCCTTCCATGCGGTGTGGTAGATGCCGACGAGGGCGTTCGGGCGGATCTCCTTGACGATGGAGCGGATCTCCTTCGCCCAGTCGACGATGACATGGACGCGCCAGTCCTCCCATTTCTTAGCGGCGTTGGCGAAGATCCACTTCGCCTTCTCCGGCACGGTCTCCCCCTGCACCTCGAGTCCGGCCCATTCCTCGAAGGCGGCGAGGCAGGAGTCGTTGAAGCAGGTTTTGAGGAGCACGGGATAGGGATCCTCGAACTGGGCATGCCAATGGGTGTAGTCCATCCAGATGCCGTCGAGGTCGAACCTCGTCAGCAGCTCGCGCAGATCGTCCATGCGGAACTGGCGGAAGCCGGCGTGGGTGGGACAGACGCCCATGAACCAAGTCGCGGGCGGCGCGGGATTGCCCGAA
>CAYSZN010000568.1:435-2897 GCA_964435425.1 uncultured Akkermansia sp.
GACGTATTTCCCGTATTTGCCGTTGAGGGTGGGAAACTCGGCGAAGACCTTGCAGCCCTCCGCCTTGGCGCGGGCGAAGGTGGCCTCGTCGATGCCGCTGCCGTGGATGAAGACGGCGTTCACGCCATAGTCGTCCAGCCGCGCCCCGGTGTCCCAGAAGGCCTTGGGATGCGCGTAGGTGCCGCGGATGACGGGGGCCTTGTCCTGTGCCTGGGCGGTGGCGGCGAGGACGAGCGCGAGGATTGGGATGGGGAAGCAGGATTTCATAACGGAGAACCTACCGCGTTTTCCCCTTCAGCAGACGCCTCGCCAGCATCCCCGGGGAGTTCCATTTGATGACATGGTAGCTGGCCGGGACGTCGCCCGCGTTCCGGATGGTGTGCATCTGGTTGGCCGCCTGGAAGATGACGGAACCGGGGCCGACGATCTGGTATTCCCCGTTCACGAGGGATTCGACGGTGCCCTCCTTGACGACGATGATCTCCTCGTCGGGATGCTGGTGCGGCGGATGGGCCGTCTCGCCGGGGTTGAGCGTGGTGACGTGGCATTCCAGCTCGTCCAGCGTGGCGGTCGGGGCTTGGAAGAACTGCCGCGACTCCCCTTTGGCGGTCCGCTTCACCGGGATCTGCGTCCAGTCGAAGATGGACGAACTCATGATCGCGGGCCTGACGGCAGTCTCTTGGGCCAAGGCCATCGCCCCCGCCCCGATGGCGAGGCCGAGGAGGAGCGAGGGGAGCGGGGACGGTTTCATGACGGGTGCGGGAGCCGGGGCGGCGGAAAATCAGAGTTCGATGCGCTCATGAAAATCGGGGATGGACAGGGAAAGCCCGTATGTAGTTAAATATGGAACAGGACACGCATCCGCCCTGTTGCCTACGATAGCTTCCTCCATCATGAAAGTCCGAATCCACGCCATCGCCTTGACTATTGCCTTCGTCTCGACGCTTCACGGCCTCGACTGGACGTCCGTGTGGAGCCAGCCGGCCAGCATCAGGGTGGTCAATATGGAGGCGGTCCCCCTCGTTGCAAGTGACGACGGGAAGAGCTGGGCGAGGGTTCCGCTCCACCTCGCGACCTATGGAGCCCGCGTCCACATGCCGACCGGCAGCACGAACGGGATCGCCGACATCGAGGTGACCGGCAGCGGCTACCTGATGCTGGCCTGCAACTACGACTACCAGGGCAACGCCAGCGGCGACTGGCAAAAGGACGTCTGGGACATCTCCCAGTTTCAGGAGAAGGGCTGGCGACGGATGAAGCCAGGCGAGCTCGGCGGACTGCTCGTGAAGGGCGACAACCGGGAGCAGATCGTCTTCGTGAAGCGGGTGAAGGAGGGCGACCGGCTGAGGATTCGCTGCAACAAGCACGATCCGCCGTTTCCGATTCTGGTGGCACCGCCGTCCATCCAGCAGGTTTCCGCAGCGGAGCGATAGCGGGCGGGCAGTCATCCTTCGGGGACCGGCGGGAGGTCAGTTCGTCGGGGTGGCGTTTCCTTTGGACGCTTTGGACTGGAGGCGCTTGACCTGGCCGAAGGCCATGTTCGCGAAGAGCACTTCGCCGTCGCGGGGGTCGAGGCCGATCCCGGCGATGCCCGGCTCCTGCGCGAGCGTCTCGTCGGACCATAGCTCCCCTCCTCCCTCTTGCAAGGCGATGACGCGGCCAGTGGCGTAGTCGGCGAAGACGTATTTCCCGCGATGCTGGGGGAAACGCTCCCCGTGATACACGACGCCGCCGGTCACGGACATGCCGACGACGCGTGGATACTCGAAGATGGGCGCGACGGGATGGAAATCCGCCGGGTCCTGCTCTCCGCCCGGACCGAGGGTGAAGGGGTGCAATCCCTCGCGGTGGGGCCAGCCGTAGTCGCCTCCGGCGACGATCAGGTCGATCTCCTCGTAGAGATTCTGCCCCACATCGCCAGCGAAGAGGCGTCCGGTGGCCGAATCGAAATGGATGCGCCAAGGATTGCGCAGGCCCGTGGCCCAGATCTCGGTGCGCACGGTCTGCGGATCGATGGGCTGGCCGTGGTGCGAGTCGCGACCGATGAAGGGATTGTCCGCAGGGATAGAATAGAAAGCCGTTCCGTCAGCGCCGAGGTTCACGGCGGGATGCGGGTTCGGCGGCAGCGAGCCCGGCTTCCTGTCCACGTCGATGCGCAGGATGGCGGCGTGAAAGCCCTTGTTGATGAAGCGCCCGTTGTCGAGCTTGTCGTTGCCCGCGCCGCCGTCGCCCGTGCTGACGTAGAGGTAGCCGTCGGGGCCGAAATGGAGATCGCCGCCGTTATGGTTCCCGGCCTCGTCCGCCTGGGTGATGAGCGGCTGTTCGGAGGCGGGGTCCACCCGGTCGGGATCGTCCGGGAGCACTTGGAAGCGCGAGACGCGCTGGTGCAGGGCTCCGTCGATCTTGAGGCTGTAGTAGACGAAGCAGCGCCCGCTCTTCGCGTGGTCCGGCGGGAAGGCGAG
>CAYSZN010000569.1:0-2893 GCA_964435425.1 uncultured Akkermansia sp.
TTGCTCCATCGCGTAGGCTATGTCGTCGAAGGAAAGGGCGGGCATGGTGACCTGAATCGGGCAGTCTAAGCGCAAATGCCTGGGAAATCCAAATCCGAAAGACCCGACGGGTGAAATCCGAAGCCAGAAATCCGAAGCCGGGCCTCTCGACTCCCGACCATCCACTCCCGACTCCTCACAAGTCAGACCCCCTCGGGATCGATCCCCATCTCCCGGAGCTTGGCCGCGAGCCGTTCGGCACGCCTCGCGATCTCGCGCTGGCTCTCCATCAGCTTGCCGTCGGGACGGCGGACCCAAAGGCGCCCCTGCTCGTCCAGACCGAGCCTCATCGCCAACACCCGGCTCTCCCATGCTCCGTCGACTTCGGCCGGTTTCTGCGTGAGTCCCGTGCCTCCGTTGCGGCGGAAGGCGTTCAGCTTGCCACGTCGGTAGTCGTAGACGAAGAACTCCTCGCAGCCCATTTCGGAGTAGAACTCCAGCTTGTCCATTATCTCGTCGGCGGTGTTGCTCTTGGAGATGAACTCGAAGACCACATCGGGCGCCCGGTCGTTCTCCTCCCATTGCTTGTAGCTGGGACGGTCGCCGGCCGGATGGTCGAGCACCACCATCACATCGGGCGCCTTGGAGATGTCGGGCCTGCCCTCCACCGGATACCAGAGCAGGTCGGCGGCGACAAAGACGTCGTCGCGGTCGGCGAACCAGTCCTCAAGGCCGTTCTTGACGAAGGTGATCCACCTCAGATGCTCCGTGTCGTTGCTCAAGGGTTCGCCGTTGTCGATGGGATAGACGATCTGTCCGGCCAAGTCGGTCTCGAACTTCGTCGCTGGAGGCGGCAGGATCATGACGGCACCACCCTACTCCAGGCTAGACGGTGCGTCAACACGCCTCCCGCCCCGGCAGGCCCTGCGCACGGAGGGATGGTGTGAACACAAAAAATGCGCCTCCGCGGAGGCGCATTCCAGACAGGGTTCGGTCGCGAACCCAAGAGGGTCACTTGGAGGACTGCTGCTCGATGTAGGCGAAGACGTCGCCCACGCTGGCAAGCTTTTCCGCATCCTCGTCGGGAACGGTGATGTCGAACTCCTCCTCGAAAGCCATCACCAACTCGACGGTGTCGAGAGAATCGGCGCCGAGATCCTCGATGAACTTGGCTTCGGGCTTCACTTGCTCTTCGCTCACGCCAAGTTGCTCAACGATGATGTTCTTTACTTTTTCTTCGATCGATGCGTCAGCCATGTGGGGATGGGGAATGGATTTTGAGGTTCCGGGTTTATTACCGGCGCTCGCGAGCTTTGGCAATGTTTTTTTCGGCTCTTTTCTCGGCCTTGACGCCCCTCTTTGCCGGAAAGGCTCCCGGCGGCCCTTCCGGCAGGATGAGCCGTTGCCCCGGCGTCCGGGAGACGTATCGTTCCGGCGGAATGTCCTTTGCCTCCACTCTACAGGCCCTCGACTCCGGCGCGACGCCCTCCCCGCTGCTGACGCGGTTCCGGGCGCTGCTGGAGCCGATCTCCCCCGCCGCCCTCGAACGTCTCGCGGCGGAGTCGGTCGCGACGACTCGCCGCCATTTCGGGCGGACGATGCGCCTCTTCGCCCCCCTCTATGTCTCGAACGAGTGCGTCAACAACTGCGCCTACTGCGGCTTCTCGCGCGACAATCCCATCCTGCGCACCACCCTCACCGTGCCGCAGGTGGTGGAGGAGGCCCGCCATCTCGCCGATCTGGGCTTCCGCCACATCCTCCTCGTCGCGGGCGAGCATCCCCGCTTCGTCTCGGAAGGCTATCTCGAGGAATGCCTCGCCGCGCTCCGCGACTTCATCCCCACCCTCGCCATCGAGGTCGGCCCGATGGAGACGCCGGAATACGAGCCGCTCGTCCAGGCCGGCTGCGAGGGGCTCGTCGTCTATCAGGAGACCTACGACCGCGAGGCCTACGCCGCCTACCACACCGCCGGTCCGAAGAAGGACTTCGCCTGGCGCCTCGCCTGTCCCGAGCGCGGCTACGCCGCCGGATTCCGCCGCATCGGCATCGGCGCCCTCGTCGGACTGGCCGACTGGCGGCAGGAGCTCTTCCGCCTCGCCGCCCATCTCGAACACCTCCAGCGGACCTGCTGGAAGGCCAGCTTCACCATCAGCCTGCCGCGCCTCCGGCCCGCCGCCGGCGGATTTCAGCCCCGCCATGCCATGGGCGACGCGGAGTTCGTCCAGGCGATCTGCGCCTTCCGCGTCTGCTTCCCGCAGGTCGGGATCGTGCTGAGCACCCGCGAGCCACAGGCGCTGCGCGACGCCCTCTTCCCCCTCGGCATCACCTCGACCAGCGCCGGCAGCCACACCGAGCCGGGCGGCTACACCGGCGCGGGGGCGGACGACGTCCACCTGACCGTGCGCGGCCGCCGTGTCGAGCTCGACGAGCCCTCCGCAACATCCACCTGCTCCGGCAGCGCGACGGCGGCGGCAGGGCAGTTCGACATCTCCGACGAGCGCTCCGCCGCCGAAGTCACGGCCCATCTCCGCCGCATCGGACTGGAACCCGTGTGGAAGGACTGGGACGCCTCCATCCTCGCTCCCCCCACCCCGGCCCTCGCCACCCTCGCATGACCATCACTCTCAACGGCGCCCCGCGCGAACTCCCCGACACCGAACTCACCGTTTCGCGACTGCTGGAGCGGCTCGACCTCGGCCCCCAACCCGTCCTCGTCGAGCGCAACGGCCTCGCCGTGCTGAAGCGCGAATTCGACCATGAGCCGGTCGCCGAAGGCGACGCCATCGAGATCGTCCGCATGGTCGCGGGCGGATGAAGGGGCCTGGCAAATCCGGAGCCCGAATGCAGACCTCCGGCGACCGCTGATCCTCGCTGATCCTCGCTGATCCTCGCTGATCCTCGCTGATCCTCGCTG
>CAYSZN010000570.1:0-1028 GCA_964435425.1 uncultured Akkermansia sp.
GTGCCACCATCCCCGACGGGGAACTCGACCTCGTCGCCGACTTTCTTCTCGAGGATGGCGTTTCCGCGCTCCGAGAGATAGGCGAGGACGCCCTTGTCGGGATCGGAATCCCAGGCACCGAGAATGGTGTAGGTCAGAGGAGCGCCGCCAGAGCCGGCGGCCTCCAGCTCGACGACGGTGCCGATGGAGACCTTCGAGGTGTCAGGGTTGGCGAAGTCGGTGGGCTGGGCCAGCTTCAGGTCGCGCTCCCAGTCGGACTGGCGCTTCATCAGGACCCGCTGGTACTCCTTGGCGGACTTGTATTCGAAGTTCTCGCGGAGGTCGCCGTAGGAGCGCGCGATCTTGATGTCCTCGCGGTTCTGCGGGATCTCCTCCTTGATGAGCCTGTCGTAGGACGCCTTCTTCTCGGCGAGGCTGGCCTCGGAGACGATGAGGGTCTCCTCCTGCTCCTTCTGGGGGCCGCTCATGAGCGCCTGGATCTCGGGGTGCAGCTTGATGATCCGGGCCATCAGCGACTTGCGGGTCAGCTCGTCGAAGGACGCGGACCCCACGAGGCGGCTGGCGAAGTTGCGGATCGTGTTGATGTTCGCCTCGGCGATGAGGTCGGGGATGAGGCCGCCATCGTCGGCGACGAGGTCGCGGAGGCGGTTCGCGGAGCGGACGGAGCCCTCCTCGTTGAGCTGGTCGGCCTCGAGCGAGCTCATCACGGAAAGGCAGAGGGTCGGGGTGAAGACGGGCGAGGAGAGCCCCTTGCGCTCGCGGCAGATCCAGGCGAGGGCGTCGGAGGTGAGGGTGCGCTGCTGGAGTCCGTTCTCCATGTGGGCGATGAGGTCGTCCTTCCGCTCGGCGGCATCGAGGCAGTTCGCGATCTCGCCGATGGAGCGCAGGTTGCAGGAGGCGACGAGCCCGAGCATTTTCCCGACCCATTCCTCGCCGAAGGCGTCGGGGAAGCTCTTGAGGACCTGGCGCAGGCGAGTGAGGGAGAGCTCCTCGAGCAGGCCGGGGATGGCGCTCTCGGCGGCGGCGAG
>CAYSZN010000570.1:1038-2891 GCA_964435425.1 uncultured Akkermansia sp.
CGAGGATCTCGGCGGTGGAGATCTGGCCGGCCTCGGGCTGGAAGCCCTTGATCCTGCCCTGGAGCTCCTCGCGGATGAGAATGAGCTCGACGGCGGGGGCGTATTGCAGCTTCACCCCCTTGCGGGCGATCTCGCTGATCTCGCCGACGAGCTCGACGAGGTTGTCCTGATGGTCCTTGAAGGCGTTGATCTCCTTGATGATCGCCTCGACCGCCTTGACCTTGGCGCGCAGGTCGCGGGCGGCGCGGAACTGCTCGATGAGGCCCTGCGAGGGATCGAAGTCCTCCTCGCGAAGCTCGAGCGGCTCGGTGCGTTTCGCCGGGACGATGAACTGCATGTTCTCGCGCAGCTTCTTCTTGGTCGATTCCCACCAGCCCTTGTACTTGCCCTCGGGGATGACGTGGCCTTTCAGCATCTCCTCGAGCTGGTCGAGGGAGAGGCGACCGCCGCTGCTGGAGAGGACGAGCTTGACGAGGGCGACGGGGTCCGCGCCGGCGAGCGCCTTCAGATCGTCGGCAGCGGTGAAGCGCCGGGCGAGGAAGGAGCCCTCGGCGATGGGGACGAGGGAGAGGGCGGCGAACTTCATGCCCAGCTCGTGGCCCTGCTTGCTTTCGAAATCGACGACGACCTTGACGCCGAGGCGGTCCCAGTCGGCGACCCGGCCCACGCCCCAGCTCTTGTGGTGGCATAGGGTGCCGGGGGCGAGGTGTTCCAATTGCTGGGCCGTGGCCCGGTCGATTTTATCACGTTGGACCAGCTTTTCGAGATCGGGATGCATGGTCCAACATAGGAAGAAGGAGCCTCGCGCCAAGCGAAAAAAACTTATGGTTTTTCCCGTCCGGCCGATGCGACGCCCCGTCAAAGCCCATGTCCCTTCAAGCGCCACCAGACGGACTCGGATGGAAGGACTCGGCGGCCCGCCCCTGCCGGGGAAGGAAACCGGAGCCCAAGGCGGGGGCGGAGCGGAGGAGATGGCGTCGGCTCATCATGGCTGGGCCGCGGACTCGACCGGGACGAGGGAGAGATTGTCGATGAAGAAGGCCGTGTCGGTGGTGCCGAGACCGCTGAACAGCAGGTAGCTCGCCTCGCCCCACGAAGGCTGGCAGGGGATGTCCTTGAATTCCCGGACCGATCCGTCCGCCCTTGTCAGGGTCACGTCGTAGGTCCCGGCGCCCGTCGTCGCGAGGATGGCGAGGCGGACCCATTCGCCGGTGGCGAGGTCGCCGAGAACGAGGCTGTCGGCGTTCTTTGCGACGAGCTTGCCGCCGGCCCATCGCACGTAGGGACCGGCGGCGAACTCGCCTCCCTTCGTCCGCATCTCGAAGAATCCGTCGGCCCCCTCGCGGACCATCAGGTCGAAGCTGGCGCGGAAGGTGCCGGACTGCCAGCGGGGAAGGATGTCGAGGACGGGGTCGTAGCTATGCTCCAAGCCGGGCTTGTCCTGCATCTTGAGGCTGCGCTTCGAGGGAGGCGTGGACCCGTCGGGCAAGGGCAGCGGCGAGGCGGCCTCCTCGCTGACAGCATAGCCCTCGCCCCGTCCGGTGGCGTCGTGCTTCGCGTTGCGGATGCCGATGGCACCGACCGGAACGCTCTCGAAAGTCTGGAGGTCGATGCGGTAGACGGAGGCGGGCCAGGGTTTCGCCTCGGTCTCCCAGTCCGGGTAGTGGTGCCCCTCGGCGGCGAGGGCGCGCCAGGCGGGATCGTCCTGCCTCGCTCCCGCGAGGGCGAAGTCCCAGGGCTGGAAGCCGATCTGCTCCGCCGGGCCTCCCGGCTTGAGGCGGAAGTCGCGCTTCGCGAGATCCTCGAAGCCGGGATCGGCGAAGAGCGAACCGGCGTCGCGGCCCATCTGGCGC
>CAYSZN010000571.1:0-2888 GCA_964435425.1 uncultured Akkermansia sp.
CGGACGGGATCATGGTTCCCCGCGTCGAGTCGGCGGCGGAGGCGGAAGCCATCGTGCACGCCGCCTGTCATGCGCCGAAGGGGCGGCGCGGCTTCTCCCGCACCGTCCGGGCGACGGATTACGGCTTGGGCGGCCACCGTGGCGAACGGATCCTGATGGCCCAGATCGAGAGCCTCGCCGGCGTTGCCGCGGCTCCGGCCATTGCGGCAGTGGAGGGGATCGGCGTCCTTTTCGTCGGTCCCGCCGACCTGCGGCACGACCTCGAGCATTCCCCCGGAGCGGACCCCGCCGACTACGACCGTTGCCTCGCGGCAGTCGTCGCGGCGGCCCGCACGGCGGGGAAGGAGGCGGGCATCCTCCTGCGCGAAGCGTCCGCCCTTTCCGTCCACCGCGAGCTCGGATTCACCCGCATCGCCATCGATTCCGACCTCTCCATTCTCCGAAACGCCTATCAAACCCTCATCGAACAAAGACCATGAACACCTACATCGCAGCAACTCTAAATGTAGCATGGGCATCTTGCCAATGCCTTCGGCGGAAAACAACATCCGAACCGGAGGCGACGGTGTCTGCTGACCAAGGCGGAACTGGCGCGAGCCGAAAGAGCGAATGGTCTGCCTCACTGAGCTTCCGCGTTTTCGCACGAGGCATGGGCAAGATGCCCATGCTACTCCCGTCCATCGCCGCGATCCTTTTCGCAGTCGCTCCTGTCCGCGCCGAAGAAGCCCCCTTCGCGGCGATGGCTCCCGAGCAGATCCGTGCCTTCGAGATCGAGGTGATGGAGAAAGTCGCCGATCTCGCCCTGATCCCGCCGGTGCCGAACGTCTCGCCCCTGCCCGAATACGACTACGACCAGCTCGACTACGGCATGACCATTGGCATCGCGCGCACGCCGGGCGGGCGGCTCTGGGCCTGCTGGGTCGCGGGCGGCGACAGTCCCGAGGCCTTCTTCGTGCTCAACTCCAGCGACGACGATGGGGAAACCTGGTCGAAGCCGCGCCTCGTCCTCGACGGCCAGTCCAAGAATCTGCCCCGTCCCCGCAGCATCCTCGTCGGCAACCTCTGGACCGATCCGAAAGGGCGGCTCTGGGTGATCTTCGACCAGTCGATGGACATGTTCGACGGTCGCGGCGGAGTCTGGGCGACCATTTGCGAGAATCCCGACGCCGACGAGCCGGTTTGGTCCGCACCCCGCCGCATCTGGCACGGCGTGACCCTGAACAAGCCCACGGTGCTGAAATCCGGCGAATGGATGCTGCCGGTCTCCCTCGACCAGCGCGGAGGCTTTGGTCCTTTCAAGGGCGCGTTTGCCGAACTCGATCCCTTGCGCGGGGCCAATGTCTTCGTCTCGACCGACGAAGGGGCGACCTGGGAGCGTCGCGGAGCGGCCACCTTCCCCAATCCGGACTGGCACGAGCACATGGTCGTCGAGCGCAAGGATGGCTCTCTCTGGATGCTCGCCCGCACCGCGAAGGGCATCATGGAGAGCGTCTCCACCGACGGAGGGCGTACCTGGGGCGAGGCGACGCCTTCGGCGATCATCCATCCCGTGGCGCGCTTCCATATCCGTCGCCTGGCCTCGGAGTGCCTCCTGCTGGTGAAGCACGGAGAGACCATCGATGCCCATGAGGGGCGCAACAAGCTCACGGCATGGCTCAGCGAGGACGAGGGCAAGACCTGGCAAGGCGGCCTGATGCTCGATGAGCGGAAGACCATCTCCTATCCGGATGGCTTCCAGGCACCGGACGGCACGATCTACATCTCCTATGACCGCAACCGCGACACCGACGGCGAAATCCTGATGGCCCGGTTCACGGAGGAGGATATCCTCGCAAAGGAGTTCAAGGGACCGAAATCCAAGGGCAAGATCCTCGTCAGCCGCCCGCTGGCACGGGAGACCGCAAAGGCCGGTTCGGCGACAGAGGGGGCTTCCCAGGAATAGAGTGGAGATATGGGGAAGCGCCGCTTGTGGTCTGGGCTCAATGGCACGGGATTGGGCGGACGCAATGGCCGTCCGACATCGCCAAATCTTGCCTGTCCGGTGAAGTTCGGTAGGGACGCACCGCCGGGGCGTCCGTCGCGGAAGCACGGGCCCCATCCGAAGCGGACGCCCCGGCGGTGCGTCCCTACCGCGCTTCGCGTCAAAACGGGTCGACCGTCCCTTGTTTCGTCGAGAATACGCCTTCATCCCGTGCCATTCTGGTCTGGACTCCTATGCGCTGAGGACGGCGAGCCAGTTCAGCACCAGAAGCAGGACGATCAGAGCCGCCACGGCGGGCGAGGACAGCGTGGTCTCCGCCTTGATTCCGAATCCCAACCACAGCACGGACCAGGCGAGGACGAGCGGAATCGCGACTGCCACGAGAGGATTGCTGCGCCAGGCTCCGGCGAAGTCACCAAAGGCGAGACGGAAGGTGGCGGTCGTCCCGCCGCAGAGGGGGCAGGGGCGGCCGAAGGCAAGCTGGAGCGGGCAGACGGTGTAGTCCGTGCCGCGGGTGTGGTTCGTCCAGAAGACGAGCAGGATCGCGGCAAGGAACAGGACCGTGGCGGCGGCCCATGCCGGGGTCATTCCCGAGAAGAACTCGGATCGGGGCGTCCGGCGGAAGCGGAGCATCTCATTGCAGGGCCCCCTGGCTGGCGGCGGCGCCGAAGAGGACGGCGGCAAAGGCGACGTAGAGGATTCCGAAGATGACGCCAAGGATCAGGAAGACGGTGCCGATGATTCCGCAGATCTTTCCGGCCTTGGTCTGATCGAGTCCCGTGGGGTCCATGAGGCCGGCGTTCATCTGGGCGATGTCCTTGTTCGCCATCACCCAGGCGATCGGTCCGCAGATGGCGCAGACGACAAGGCTGAGAATGCCGAGGACGAGAATGGTGGTGGCACGGTG
>CAYSZN010000572.1:0-2885 GCA_964435425.1 uncultured Akkermansia sp.
GAAACCTTGGCGGAGGCGGGCCTTTCTGCTGTATTGGAAGGCATGATGCGTCCCGTCGTCTGCTGCCTCTGCCTTCTTTTGTCCCTGTCTTGGCTCCCCGCCCAGGAAACACCGCCTTGGCCGATTCTGAAGCCTGCCGATGCGACCGGACCGCTGCCGGGTACGGCCTTGCTCGAGGAAAGCGGCGACCTTTCTCGGCTCCTCCACGAGGCCAACGACCGCTTCCTCGACCGGGAGATCGAACGGGCAGCGGCGGAGCGTGGGAAATTCTGGAACCGCGACCTTTCCTCGCCCGAGGCCTACGCGAAGTCGGTGCAACCGAACCGCGAACGGCTCGCGCGGATGCTCGGGATCGACCGGGAGACGCGGCCTGTGCCGACAGGGGGAAATCGGTTCGAGGTCTTTGAAGCCCCCGACGGCGAACGGGACGGCTACTCCATCCGAAGCGTCCGGTGGCGGGCCTTCGGAGACGTGCATGGGGATGGGGAACTCTATCTGCCGGAGAGCGATACGAAAGCCGATCTGATTCTCATCGCCGATGCAGAGAATGGCGTGACCGAAATTTTAAGAGCTGCCTCGCTCGCTCAGATCGGCTGCCGCGTCTTGATCGTTCGTCTCGTCGATCGCAGCGAAAATCAATACAAGCTCAGCCAGCGCGAATGGGTGCAGCGCTCCGCCTTTATTCTGGGGCGGACGATCACTGGCTACGAAGTCCTGAAAATCCAAGCCGGGATCGACTGCCTCCTCGACGACCGGGAAGGTTTCCGCTCACTCGGCATCGTCGGCTACGGGGAAGGCGGACGCCTCGCCCTCTTCGCCGCCGCCCTCGACGAGCGCATCGACACCGCTCTCGTCAGCGGTGCCTTTGGTCCTCGCGAGCAGCTCTGGAAGGAGCCGGCGGACCGCAACGTCTTCGGCCTACTGCGCGAATTCGGCGATGCCGAGATCGCCAGCCTGATTTCGCCTCGTCCGGTTCTCTTCGAGTTCGGATCGAATCTCCAATACGGCTACCGCGCCGGAACGGATCTGGATCTGAATTTCGAGAAACGCGCCGAGCTTCCCGGAAAACCGGGCATGCTCCCCTCTTTTTCCAACGAGGAGATCGTCGCGGAAGTAGGCCGGCTTCAATCGATCGCGCCAAACACCAAGGCCTCCTTTGTGGTCTCTTCCGATCCTCTCTCCCGCAAAGCGATCATCGGATTTGCCGCCAATCTCGGTCTTGATCCCGGCCCCGCCTCTGAGGATGCACCTTCGATGATCGCAGAATTCCCCCTCCCCAACTCCAGTCGCACCGACGAACTCGACCGCCACAACCAGCAAGCCCTCGTCGCCGCCGCCGGGGACCGGAAACGCTACTTCGCCGATCTCAAGACCGACTCGCTCGAAAGCTTCCAGCAAACCATCGAGCCCTACCGCGAGAAGTTCCGCACCGAGGTGATCGGCGACTTCGAGCTTCCTCTGCTCCCCGCCAACGCGCGGACCCGACCCTATCAAGTCGGCGACAAGACCCTGTCGTACGAGGTCGTCCTCGACGTGATGGAGAGCGGCGGCGAGACCGTCTTCGCCTACGGAATCCTGACCTTGCCAAAAGACCTCGACCTCTCCTCCGGCGAGCGGCGGCCCGTCGTCGTCTGCCAGCACGGGCTGGAGGGCGCCCCGCAGGATCTCGTCGGCGAGGCGGGCCACAAGGCCTACCAGGCCTTCGCGACGCGGCTGGCGGAGCGCGGCTTCATCACCTTCGCCCCGCAGAACGGCTACAAGTATTTCGATCTCTTCCGCATGCAGCAGTTCAAGGCGCAGAGCATCGGGCGGACGCTCTTCTCCCTCATCGTGCCGCAGCATCAACAAATCACGGACTGGCTCGCGGCCCAGCCCTGGGTCGATCCTGACAAGATCGCCTTCTACGGACTCAGCTACGGCGGCAAGTCGGCCATGCGCATCCCGCCGCTGGTGGAGCGCTACTGCCTCTCGATCTGCTCGGGCGACTTCAACGAATGGGTCTGGAAGAACGCGGCCACCGACGCCGAATCGCTGCGATACAGCTACGCCAACAAGGGCGAATACGAGATCTTCGAGTGGAATCTCGGCGGCACCTTCAACTACGCCGAGATGGCCGCTCTGATCTGCCCGAGGCCCTTCATGGTCGAGCGCGGGCATTTCGACGGCGTCGGACCGGACGAGCAGGTCGCCTTCGAGTTCGCGAAGGTGCGCCACCTCTACGCCGCAAAGCTCGGTCTCGCCGACCGCTGCGAGATCGAGTGGTTCCCCGGACCGCACGCCATCCACGGCGTCGGCAGCTACGCCTTTCTCCATCGGCATCTGGTTGAGAGGAAATAGTTGAGCGTTGAGAGCCAGAGGACCCTCGTCGCGCGTTGCGAGGACATCCGCCCCGCGCCCAATGGACGCGGCTACAGACCTTTCACTTTTTACCGTTCACCTTTTACTGCGGCCGACTGGCCGCGTCGGCCGCCTTCAAAACGATTGATTTTTCCGACCATCGAAACGAAGGAAGGCCGACCTTTTCCCCATGGAAACCCTCCCGACCTGGATCGCCATCGTCATCCTCGGCCTGATCGAGGGGATCACGGAGTTTCTGCCCATCTCCTCGACGGGCCACCTCCTCATCCCCCAGAATCTCGGCTGGCTGCCGCGCCAGTCGGACCTCTTCTCCATCGTCATCCAGAGCGGGGCCGTCGTGGCCGTGATCGCCGTCTTCGCCGACCGGGTGAAGCGCCTCGCCACCACCCTGGGCGATCCGGAGACGCGGGACTACCTCGCCAAGCTCGCCACCGCCTTCGGCGTCACCGCGGTCGGCGGGCTGGGCCTGAAGGCGCTCGACATCGGCCTGCCCGAAAGCGTCGCCCCGGTGGCCTGGGCGACCTTCA
>CAYSZN010000573.1:0-2881 GCA_964435425.1 uncultured Akkermansia sp.
ATCAGAAATCCCTCCTCGCCCTCGCGAAACAGAAGCGATGCGACGTGACGATGCCGGCTCCTCAACTCGTTCCAATCGTCTTCTGCGCTTGGAGTCCGTGAGACAGTGCATCCGCAGCCATCGGCCTGGAAAGGCTCTACGCAACGCCCACCCAATCGGTTGAACGGTCGAGCAGGAGTTCGCCCCTCTTCACCACCGCTCCAGCAGCCAGCCGACGAGATCGCGGAAGGCCTCCGGTTCGAGGATCTCGCCGAAATTCGGGGGCATCAAGGACACAGCCGAAACCTCGCGCGAAACGATCTCGCGGCGCAGGAGGCGGTGCGACTGGCCCGCCGCGTCGAGGAGCACGACAACTTCGCCGGTCTCGCCCGCGACGAAGCCGCCGAGGATGGAGCCGTCCGTTCTTTCGATCCGCGTCAGCCGGAAATGGGCGTCGACGTTGCGGTTCGGATCGAGGATGTCCTCGGCGAGGCGGTCGAGCCCGCGCGAGCCGATGCCGTCGAGCTGCGGTCCGACGAGCCCCCCTTCCCCGTCGATCCGGTGGCACGCGGCGCAGTGGGCCGCGAAGAGCGCCTTGCCTCGTCCCGCATCGGCGGCCGCAGGATCGAAGGCGGCGACGCGTTCGACGACGAGACGGGAAAGGCGATCCCGCTCCGCGGCGGGCACCTCGAGCGGTGGTGCGGGCGGAGGCGGGGGCAGATAGCGGGTGAGCCGGTCGCGCAGATCGACGGGGGCGGTGGCCGCGAGGAGACGGGCGCAGCGCCGCAGCCACTCCTCCTCCCGCACCCTCCGGCCAAAGTCCGCGGCGGGCAGCTCCACGCCCTCGACCGCGCCGAGACCGAGCCAGGCGTAGGCAGAGCCGTCGTCGCCATCGACGATCTCGAGCCGCACCTCCCGTCCGGCGATCTCGGGCAGATGCCATTCGACAAGCACCGCCCGGTCGCTCCGGGGTGGAACGGCACGGGCAAGCTCGCGCCCATCCGCGGCATCGACGAGGAGGACGGCGCTTTTCCCATTCGCCACCTTGCCGGGGTGGCCAAGGTGGCCGCAGAGCCGGAAGGCGAGGCGCCCGGGCATGGGAAAGACGCGGGAGACGAGCCTGCCGATGTGCTGCTCGGCCCCTTTCCCGCCGCGCACGAGGCTGGAGAGCACCTCGACCGGCTCGCCCGAGTCCGTCATCCGCTCCTGCAACTCCCAGCCGCCGGGATCGCCTGCGCCGACGCGCCAGACGGGATCGCCGCCCGCCTCCTGCCCGTCCAGCAGGGCGGTGGCGAGGCGAGTCGCCTGCGCGAGGATGGCCGGCTCGCGGATCACCCCGTGACGTTCCTCAAAAGCCTCCGCCACCGCGAGGAAGGCGGCAGCTTCCGCCGCCCCGTCTTCTTCCAGCAAGGCGAGCACGGTTCCAGCCTCGCCATGACGGGCGATGTGGCGACGGCGGAGTTCGGGAAAGTCCGGTGGAAGGCCTTCGGTGCCATGAAACCCGAGCAACCAGCCCGCCGCCTCGGAAGTCCGTACGGCGAGGGTGACGGAGGCGATCGCTTCGTCCGGTCTTTCCAGCGACGAGTAGGCTCCGGGCAACGAGAGGCAGGCGCGCAGGGCGATGCGGATCGCATGGCGGAGGTGGGTGTCCTCGGCGGGAGTCTCCTCGAGCGCCCGCCGCAGCGGTGCGACGGCCCCGGCCGCGGGCTGGTCAAGCAAAGCCTCCGCTGCGCTCCGGCGCCCCCATGGAGAAGGATCGCCGAGCGCTACGATGGGATCGGACAGATCAGACGGGTCGGACGGAGCATCGAAATCCGCCACTCCCGGACGCGACCCGGACTTCACCACCCGCCAGATGCGCCCCCGCTCGCGGTCGCGCCCGGGATGGTCGAGCGGCACCTCGTAGTGGCCGATGATGCGGTTGTAGAAATCGGCGATGTAGAGCGCCCCATCCGGCGCGAGGGCAAGATCGACGGGGCGGAACCAGGGATCTTCGCTGGCGATGAAGTCGGACTTTTCCTCCGCCTGCGGCGTCGTGCCGCGGAAGTGGATGCGGTCGAGGTTCACCCGAGAGGTCACAGGATTGCCGATGAGGACGTGGTCGTTCCAATCCGCGCCCCAGATCCCGCGGTCCACGTAGACGATCCCCGCGATGCCGGTGGAGCCGTGGCTGTGCTCGATCATGGCGGGGCCGAAGCCGAGGCCGTCGTGCGGCTTGCCGAAGCTCGGATAGACCGCGCCGCGCAGGAGCTGGTAGACCGGCGCGCTGTGGCAGTCGGCGCTGTAGAGATTGCCGCGCCGGTCGAAGGCGAGGCCGAAGGGATTCACCTGTCCGCGCGACCAGACCTCGACGCGCGAGCCATCAGGCCGGAAGCGGAAGACATTGCCCGAATGCAGCTCCATCTCGCTCCCGTCCTTCGCCCGGATCACGCTGGTGTTGTTGAAGCCGTGGGTCGCGTAGACCCAGCCATCCGCGCCGAGCCGGAGGCTGGAGACCATCCCGTGCGTGTCCTTCTCGTAGCCGAGCGGGCCGAAGAGCACCTCGCGATGGTCCGCCCGGCCATCGCCGTCGGTATCGGCGAAATACCAGAGATTCGGGATGCTCCAGGCGATGCAGCCGTCGGCGTGCCCGGGGCGATGCCAGGGCAGGACACCGGTGGGGATGTTGAGCCCGTCGGCGAAGTCGGTCGCCTTGTCCGCCCTCCCGTCGCCATCGGTGTCCTCGAGGATCCTGATGGCGTCCTGGCTGTCGCGCACGCGGGTTCCCGCTGCATCCTCCCAGCGGTCCTTCGCGGCGGCGTAGGGATACTCGACGGTCGAGGAGACCCAGACCCGGCCCCGACCGTCGATGGCGAGGTTGATCGGCCTGTTTGCAGCCGAGCCGATGGTCAACAAGCCGATC
>CAYSZN010000574.1:0-2879 GCA_964435425.1 uncultured Akkermansia sp.
GCCGAAGAGGAAGGCGTAGGTCTGCACGTTGCCGACGTTGAAGACGCGGAAGACGGAGCCTGCGGCGAGGGCGGTCATGGCGGGGAAGCGGGCGACGAGGGGATCGACGAGGTAACGGTCGGCGAAGTCCATCCCTTTCGCGACGGCGTCTTGGAAGATGCGGACGAGGTCGAGGTAGATCTCGTCGATCTTGAACTTGTCGCGGAAGAGCGGGATGCTGATGGGGTCTTGGTCGCGGCCTTTGTAGAAATAGATCGCGGCTCCCACCCCGACGACGAGACCGACGAGCGAGAGAATGGCGGTGAGGCCGAAGTGCCCGAAGAGATGCCCGATGTCGGCGTGGCCTCGCGCGAGGAGCGGACCGGAGACGAAGCCGTAGGCCGAGAAGACCGCGAGGAAGGCGAGCAGGGCGAGCGGCACCCACATGACCGGACCGACCTCGTGGGCGTGGTCGGCGTCCTTCGTGCGCGGCTTGCCGAAGAAGGCGACGATGACGAGGCGGGTCATGTAGAAGGGCGTCAGGAAGGCGACGAGGATGGCGATGGCGTAGGGGCCGTGCAGCTTCTCGTGGAGGGCGGCGTCGAGGATGGCTTCCTTGCTCCAGAATCCGCTGGTGAAAGGCACGGCGATGAGGGCGGCGGTGCCGAGGACGAAGGTCCAGAAGGTGATGGGCAGCTTCTTCTTCAATCCGCCCATCCGCCAGATGTCCTGCTCGTGGTGGCAGGCGTAGATGACCGCGCCGGAGCCGAGGAAGAGGAGCGCCTTGAAGAAGGCGTGGGTGTAGAGGTGGAACATGCCCGCGTCGCTGCCTCCGTGGCCGACGCCTTGGGCCATGACCATGTAGCCGAGCTGCGAGAGGGTCGAGTAGGCGAGGACTCGCTTGATGTCGTTCTGCTGGAGCGCCATCAGCGCGGCGAGCAGGGCGGTGATCGCGCCGACCCAGACGATGACGTCGGCGGCGAAGTCGGCGGCATCGACGAGGAAGGAGACCCGCGCCAGCATGAAGACCCCGGCGGCGACCATCGTGGCGGCGTGGATGAGGGCGGAGACGGGCGTGGGGCCCTCCATCGCGTCGGGCAGCCAGACGTGGAGCGGCACCTGCGCCGACTTGCCGACCGCGCCGCAGAAGACGCAGAGGACGGCGATGTTGAGAAGCTGCGCGTTGCCGACTCCGCCGACGGCCTTGGCGATCTCGTCGAAGTAGATCGATCCGGTGAGAATCCACACGAGGAGGATGCCGGCCATGAAGCCGAAGTCGCCGATGCGGTTGACGAGGAAGGCCTTCTTCGCGGCGTCGGCGGCGGAGGCTTTCTCATACCAGTGGCCGATGAGGAGGTAGGAGCTGACGCCGACCAGCTCCCAGAAGACGAACATCATCACGAAGTTGTCGGCGAGGACGATGCCGGTCATGGAGAAGAGGAAGAGCGAGAGTCCCGCGAAGTAGCGAGACTTGCCCTTGTCGTCCTTCATGTAGCCGAGCGAGAAGAGATGCACGAGGAAGCCGATGGAGGTGACGATGAGCATCATGCCCCGGCTGAGGCCGTCGATGGTGAAGCCGATGCCGATGTGGAGGGCTTCGCCAGGGTGGGGATTGAAATTGCCCGCTTGCAACTCTTCCTCCGACGGGTGGTCTCCGATGCTGATCCAAGGGTAGGGCTTCGTCTCCACGGCCTCTTCGCCTCCGCGCGCGAGGAGGATGCAGAAGATCAAGGTGAGCAGCGCCGATCCGGTCGAGACCAGCGCGGAAACGCCCGACCAGCGTTTCAGGCCGAGCAGGATGGCCGCCGCGACGAGGAGCGGCAGGAGGAGGACGGACCAAGCCAGAGTGTTGGGATCCATTGGGAAAGCGGTGGGAAAGGCGGGCGAGGGATCAGTATTTCATCGTGCTGACCTGCGTCACGTCGGTCGTCTCCTTGCTGCGGAAGAGGGCGACGATGATGGCGAGGCCGACGGCGACCTCGGCCGCCGCCACGGTGATGATGAAGAAGAGGAGGACATGGGCGTCGTAGGCGGGTTGGCCCTCGACAAGGTGGTAGCGCGAGAAGGCGACGAGAGTGAGGTTCGCCGCCGCGAGCATCAGTTCGAGGCACATGAAAATGATGAGGAGATTCCGCCTCACGAGCACGCCCGCGAGCCCGATCGCGAAGAGCGCGCCGCTGACGAAGAGGAAATGGTTGAGGGTGAGTTCCATTTGGGCTGATTTCTCTTACTCTTTACTCTTACCTCCTTACTCTTACTCCTTCGTGTCTGCGACGCACTCCATCCGGGGAGGAGTAAGAGGTAAGAGTAGGGAGTAAAGAGTAAGAGAGGGAGGCGGGAAGTTCGTTGTAGATAGGAAAGGAATTACTTGAGTTCGCGTTTGCTCAGCACGACCACCCCAACGGTGGCGGCGAGGAGGAGAACCCCCACGATCTGCACGGGGAGCCAGTAGGTTCCAAACAGAAGCTCGCCGATGTGGTGGACGTCGCTTTTCTCCGGAGCGGCGGCGAGTGTGGGCAAGGTCTTTCCGACGGTGCTTCCACGGCTGAGGACGAGCGCCACCAGCACTGCGAAGGCGATGGCGACCGCTCCGCCTCCGGCGAAGACGACGAGCGGGCGGCGGCGTTCCTCCTCCGCCTTCACGTCGAGAAGCATGATGATGAAGAGGAAGAGGACCATGATGGCCCCGCCGTAGACCAGGATCTGGAGGATGCCGACGAGGTAGGCGTCGAGCTGGATGAAGAGCGCCGCCAATCCGATGAAGGAGAGAATCATCGAGAACGCCGACGAGACCGGGTTGCGGCACACGACGACTCCAATGCCTCCGAAGAGGGCGAGGGCGGCGAAGAGGTGGAAGAGAAAGGGCATTGGGAGAAGTGGAGGAGCAAAGAAGTAAAGTA
>CAYSZN010000575.1:0-2877 GCA_964435425.1 uncultured Akkermansia sp.
TGCCTCTCCGGGCAAACGGCGATGGACCACGATACCCGTCGAGGGGAAGAAGCTCGGATTCCAGCGCAGGGTCACATGCGGTACCGATTCCGAAACATCGGCCCACAGTTCGACCACGCTGCCCCGCACCACCGCCTCGGAGTGCTGGGCAGGCAACTCTGCCGTCATCATGCCAAGGCAGCATGAAGGCAACAAAAGCCAACGGCATTTGAATGCGGTGGAATACACAAATTTAAAAAATAATATGAAATTTAAAAATTATCTTCCACAAACTCTGATTATTGAGAGATCTCCATGGATCCGAGTCGTTGCTCTGAGTGGGGCGGAATCCCTTTCCGCCTTCTGCCGGGCTTAGGGAAAGGCGGAAAGGGATTCCGCCCCACCTTCACGTTATCTTGTGCGAGGCCCCATCTCGCTTCCGTGCTTCTTGCGCCTTTTTGCGGCCAATTTCCCCGACACGTCGCCGTCACCGCGTTTGGACACTTTTTTCCAACGCGCATCCGCGCGGCGATTCGAGAGTGGATTTTCCGCTCCCTTGCTGACACAATGAGGCGATGAAACTCCCCATTGCCATCGCCTCGCTGGCCTTTCCCCTGGCTCTCTCCGCCCAGCAAGTCCTCGTCGAAGCCGAAACCTTCGCCGAACACGGAGGCTGGCAGCTCGACACCCAGTTCATCGAGACGATGGGCTCGCCCTACCTGATCGCCCACGGCCTCGGCAATCCGGTCGCCGACGCCACCACCGAAGTCACCTTCCCCGAGACCGGCGAATACCGCCTCTGGGTCCGCACGAAGAACTGGGTCGAGAAGTTCGCGGGCACCGTCGATGCCAAGGCCGCTCCGGGCCGCTTCCAGGTGAAGGTCGGCGGCCAGACCGTCGCCCACGAGTTCGGCAAAACCGGAGCCGATTGGCATTGGGAGAGCGGCGGCACCGTGACCATCTCCGCCGCGAAGACCGCCATCGCGCTGAGCGACCTGACCGGCTTCAACGGACGCTGCGACGCGATCCTCTTCTCGAAGGATCCCGACTTCGTCCCCGACAACTCCAGCGAGGTCCTGCCCGCCTGGCGCCGCACCATGCTCGGGCTGCCCGAAGAGGCCACGACCGAGGGGCCCTTCGACATCGTCTTCGTCGGCGGCGGCTATTCCGGAGCCTGCGGGGCCATCTCCGCCGCGCGCATGGGCCTGAAGGTCGCCCTCGTCCAGAACCGCTCCGTCCTCGGCGGCAACGGCTCCTCCGAGGTCCGCGTATGGGCCCAGGGCAACACACCTCCCGGCCTCTATCCCGTCGGCGACATCGTCCGCGAATTCGAGGACGACGCCAAGGCATCTCCCGGCACCTACGAGGAATACGAGGACGAGAAGAAGCACGACATCGTCACCGCAGAGAAGAACATCGCCCTCTTCCTCAACCACCACGCCTACAAGGTCGAGATGGAGTCGCCGGCGAAGATCGCGGCCGTCCATGCCTTCGACACCCGCACCGGAGCACTCCGCCGCTTCACCGCCCGCACCTACTGCGACGCCACCGGCCACGGCACCATCGGCCTCATGGCCGGAGCCGACCACGAGATGATCGACGGCGGCCGCATGGGCATGTCGAACATGTGGGCCTGGGAGAACACCGACACGCCCCAGAGCTTCCCCGCGACGCCCTGGGCGCTCGACCTGGAGGAGGCCGACTTTCCCTACCCCAAGCGATTCCATGCCGAATGGTTCTGGGAAAGCGGCTACGACAAGCATCCCATCGAAGACCTCGAGCAGATCCGCGACTGGAACCTTCTCGCCGGCTTCGGCGCATGGAACGCGATCAAGAACAAGGGGGCCCACGAGCGCAACGATCCCGACATGCAGGGCCATAGGAACGCGCGTCTCACCTGGATGGCCTACATCGGCGGCACTCGCGAGA
This sequence comes from uncultured Akkermansia sp., assembly GCA_964435425.1. Taxonomy (GTDB): domain Bacteria; phylum Verrucomicrobiota; class Verrucomicrobiia; order Verrucomicrobiales; family DEV007; genus Arctic95D-9. The sequence continues at coordinate 1,909 of CAYSZN010000575.1, forward strand.
CTCTCCAGCTCCTCGGCGACGTTGTCCTCACCGAGGAGGACATCGTGCAGAAGAAGCCCTTCGACGACGGCTGCGTCCTCACGACCTGGTCCATCGATCTGCACTACCCTGCCGAGCAATACGAGAAGAAGTTCTCAGAGAACCCCTTCATCTCCGTCGCTGTCCACGGCAAGGGAGTGGACCGGAAGAAGGGCTACGCCGTCCCCTACCGCTGCTTCTACTCCCGCAACATCGAGAACCTCTTCATGGCCGGGCGGAACATCAGCGTCACCCACGAGGCCCTCGGCACCATCCGCGTGATGAAGACCTGCGGCATGATGGGCGTCGTCGTCGGCAAGGCCGCCGCGATCTGCGCGAAGCACGAAGTCAGTCCCCGCGAGGTCTACTACCAGCACCTCGACGAGCTCGTCGAGCTGATGCGTCTGCCCGGCAACATGCGCCGCACCACCCTCGACGGCGAGTTCGCCGCCGATCCGAACCTGCCCGCCCTCGGCGAGCCGGAAACCGAGTGGGTGCCCCGGAACCAGCTCGAGGGCATCGTCATCGACGACGAGGAGGCCAAGCTGAGCGGGAACTGGACCCACGGCGAGGGGCTCAAGCAGTACGTGGAAAACGGCTACCACTACGCCAGTCCCGCCGCCGCCGGATCCGACAAGACGGCTTCGGCCCGCTTCGAGTTCACGGTGCCCGAGGACGGCGAATACGAAGTCCGGATCTCCCACCAGCCGCACGAGAACCGCTCCTCGAAGACGCCGGTGACAGTGATTTCCGCCGACGGCGAGAAGACGATTCCCGTGAACCAGCGCATCGCCCCTCCCCTGGCGAAGGGCTTCTTCGGCCTCGGCGTCTTCCGCTTCGAGGCCGGCAAGCCCAGCGCCGTCGTCGTGGCCAACGAAGGCGCCGACGGCAACGTCCACATCGACGCCGTCCAGGTGATCGGGCTGAAGTAACACCTCGCGGGGGTATCCC
>CAYSZN010000576.1:0-2876 GCA_964435425.1 uncultured Akkermansia sp.
TCAGGTCACCATGCCCGCCCTTTCCTTCGACGACATAGCCTACGCGATGGAGCAAACCGTCGTCGTCCACGAGCCGGACAGGCTCATCGACACCTTCGGGACGACGAATTTCCAGTTCCACCTCCTCACCGAGCCGATGGACGCGGTGGGGGCCGTGCGCGTGCGCGAGGGACGCATGGAGGCGCAGCGGCCGAAGATCCTCCGGCCGGAGGGCTACGACGACCTCCTCTTCGAGGGCTTCGGGGAGCAGGCCGAGCTGTTCGCGGAATGGTTCCGCCGCCACGGCAACTTCGCCTTTCTCCAGTATGGCTTCCATTTCGCGAAGCGCCACTACACCGAGGAGCTGGTGCATTCGACCCTGGAGGAGGTGCGCGACCGCATCGCCGGGGAGATCCAGTCCACCGGCGATCCCTCCCGCGCCCTTATCTGCGGCATCGACGACGCCTGGGAGGTGTCGTTGATCAAGTTCACGATGGAGACGATCGGGCGCTCGCTGCGGATCAACGCCTTCGACTTCAAGCGCCGCGGCCTGCTCTGAACCCTGCCCACTTTCCGGAAACGAGATGGCCCGCATCAAGTTCCTCGTCGCCTTTCTCGCCCTGCTGATCTGCGCCGGGGGCATCGTCGGGGCCTGGTTCTTCTGGAAGAAGTACGCCCAGCCCGAGATCGTGGTGAACCGCCACATCTCCGGCAAGGGAGGATCGGGGCTGGAGAGACCCGATCTCGGCAAGCGCCATTTCGATGCCGCCGTGGCCCTGCTCAAGGAGGGCGAGCTCGTCTCCGCCCGCGACCGGCTCCTCTACCTGATGGAGTATTTCCCCGAGTCCGCGACCTGCGCCGAGGCGGAGCGCATCGTCGGCGAGGTGAACATGGACCTCCTCCTCTCGAAGATCCCCATCCCCGGCAAGGCCGAGCACAAGGTGCGCCGCGGCGAGGCCCTCGTGACCATCGCGGGCCGCAGCCAGACGACGATCGACTACATCATGCGGGCGAACGCGAAGACCTCGGAGTTCATCTTCCCCGACGAGCTCCTCACGGTCTATCCGCTGAACTTCCGCGTCGAGATCAGCCTCGGCGGGGGCACCGTGACCGTCTACGACGGGAAGACGCTCTTCAAGCGCTACCCCATCGTGGACCGCCATCTGCCCGCCGACCTGAAGGCCCCCGTCGCCACGACCGTGAGCGAGCGGGTCGCCTGGCACGGGAACCAGCCCGTCAACTTCACCCATCCCAGCTACATGGACTGCGCCAAGTGGCTCCGCACCGGGCGGATGGGGCTCTTCATCCGCCAGGCCAGGCCCGGCTCCGACGCGGCGGGAGAGTCGCGCCCCTACGGCGTCATGCTCGCCAACGCCGACCTCGAGGAGATCTTCACCATCCTGCGGACCGGATCGAAAGTCGATCTTGTGAAGTAGACCGCGCCGCGAAACACGCTATTGTCCCCCCATGACCGCCATCGAGCCCCTCGAATTCGAGAAGCCCATCGTGAACCTCGAGCGCCAGCTCGCCGAGCTGCGCGACCGCGCCGCCGACAGCGACATCGACATGTCGAGCGAGATGAAGCGCATCGAGGACAAGCTGACGAAGATGAAGAGCGAGGTCTACCGCAACCTCTCCCCGTGGCAGCGCGTCCAGATCGCCCGCCACACGCAGCGGCCCTTCATGCTCGACTACGTGGAGCATTCCTTCGACGATTTCCTCGAGCTCCACGGCGACCGCCACATCGGCGAGGACGAGGCCATGCCCGGCGGCTTCGCCCGGCTCGAGGGGCGGAAGGTGATGGTCATCGGCCACCAGAAGGGACGCGACACGAAGGAGAACCTGCGCCGCAACTTCGGCAGCGCCCATCCCGAGGGCTACCGCAAGGCCCTGCGCCTGATGAAGCTGGCCGAGAAGTTCGACATTCCCGTCGTCACCCTGATCGACACGCCCGGGGCCTATCCCGGCATCGAGGCGGAGGAGCGGAACATCGCCGAGGCCATCGCCTTCAACCTGCGCGAGATGATGATGCTGCGCGTCCCCGTCGTCGCCGTGGTCATCGGCGAGGGAGGATCGGGCGGTGCCCTCGGCATCGGAGTGGCCGACCGCGTCCTCATGATGGAGAACGCCTACTACTCCGTCATCAGCCCCGAGGGCTGCGCCGCGATCCTCTGGAAGGACCGGAAATACGCCACCGAGGCCGCCTCGGCCCTGAAGCTCAGCGCCGCCGATCTGGTAGGCCTGAAGATCATCGACGAGCTCGTCCCCGAACCCATGGGCGGTGCGCACCACGACCACGTCGCCTCGGCCAGCAATCTCAAGAAGGCGGTCATCAAGCATCTCCACGATCTGGAATCCGTCGACAAGGACACCCTCCTCGAGCAGCGCTACCAGAAATTCCGCGCCTACGGCGAGTTCCGCGACCGCGGGAAGCGCTGAGACCGGCCCATCCCGAATCCCCGCTTGATTCTCTTCCAAACCGGACCATTTTCTTCCCGATGAATTCCCTCTCCCACGGTTTCCTCTTTCTCTGCGGGCTCGCCTGGCTCCTTGGCGAAGTGTGCGTCAGCGCCGGCGCCGGCTTCTGGGCTCCCGTCTGGCTCTACCTTCTTGGCTTCACCGTGATGTTCGCGGTGATGGGCTGCCTTCCCGTTTCGGAGAAGACCATCAACACGGCGGGGCCGTTCTTCACGATTCTCACCGGAGGCGCGATCGTTCTCTACGGATTCGGAGCCTTCGATTCCAGCGTGCTGGGTGCGCTCGTCCGTCTGCTGGGCGGCGGTGCCCTCGTCTTCCTCGGCGTCGCCAGCTTTCTGGGGCGGGAGAAGCAGAGCGCGCATTGAACCGCTCGGGACGAAGTCTCTCCAGCCTTCGTTTCCGACCGTGCGACGCCTTCT
>CAYSZN010000577.1:0-2876 GCA_964435425.1 uncultured Akkermansia sp.
TCACTTGTAGCTGCGGACGCTGGGCTCGACCGCTTCGAAGACGAGGGGCTCTTGGTGGAGCACGGGCGGCACGCCGGGGCCTTTGTATTCCCAAGCGGCGACGTGGCAGAAGAGCTCGTCGCGCCGCTTCGCCTCGCCGGGGTTGGTGTAGCCGCTCCTCACGTCCTCGTCGTCGTTGGTGAACTGGTATTCCTCGCGGAAGTGGCCGCCGCAGCTCTCCTCGCGGGTGAGGGCGTCGTGGCAGAGGACCTCGGCGAAGTCGATGAAGTCGGCGACGCGCCACGCCTTCTCCAGCTCCATGTTCACGCCGTTCTGGTCGCCGGGAATCCGGACATTCTTCCAGAAGTCCTCGCGGATGCCGGGGATCTTGGCGAGGGCGTCCTTCAGCCCGGTCTCGGTCCGGCCCATGCCGCAGTTGTCCCACAGGAGCATGCCGAGCTCGCGGTGGATGGCGTCGACGGGCTTGCTTCCCTTCACTGCCATGAGCTGGGCGATGCGGTCCTTCACCTCGGTCTCGACCTGCTGGAACTCGGGCGCGGCGGTGGTCACGGTGCCCGGCTTCTGCCCGGCGAGATAGGTCGGCAGGGTCGAGGGAATGACGAAGTAGCCGTCGGCGAGGCCCTGCATTAGGGCGCTGGCCCCAAGACGGTTGGCCCCGTGGTCGGAGAAGTTCGCCTCGCCGAGGACGTGGAGGCCGGGGATGTTCGACATCAGGTTGTAGTCGACCCACAGTCCGCCCATGGTGTAGTGGACGGCGGGGTAGATCTTCATCGGCGTCTCGTAGGGGTCCTCGCCGGCAATCTTCTCGTACATCTGGAAGAGGTTGCCGTAGCGCGCCTTGATCGTCTCCTTGCCGAGACGCTGGATCGCGTCGCTGAAGTCGAGGAAGACCCCGAGGCCGGTCTTGGCCACGCCGCGGCCGTCGTCGCAGGCTTCCTTGGCGGAGCGCGAGGAGATGTCGCGCGGGGCGAGGTTGCCGAAGGAGGGATACTTCCGCTCGAGGTAGTAGTCGCGGGCCTCCTCGGGAATGTCCTTGGCCATCAGCTCGCCGCGGCGGATCTTGGCGGCGTCCTCGCGGGACTTCGGCACCCAGATGCGGCCGTCGTTGCGGAGGGACTCGGACATGAGGGTGAGCTTGCTCTGGTAGTCGCCGCTGACGGGGATGCAGGTGGGGTGGATCTGGGTGTAGCAAGGATTCGCGAAGTAGGCCCCCCGCTTGTGGGCGCGCAGGGCGGCGGTGACGTTGCAGCCCATCGCGTTCGTCGAGAGGAAGAAGACGTTGCCGTAGCCGCCGGTGGCGAGGATGACGGCGTCGGCGGCGTGGCTGGTGATCTGACCGGTGGTCATGTCGCGCACGACGATGCCCTTGGCGTGGCCGTCGACGACGACGAGGTCGAGCATCTCGGTGCGGGTGAACATCTTCACCCCGCCTTTCGCGACTTCCTTCTCGAGGGCTTGATAGCAGCCGAGGAGGAGCTGCTGTCCGGTCTGGCCACGGGCGTAGAAGGTGCGGCTGACCTGGGCTCCGCCGAAGGAGCGGTTCGCCAGCGCGCCGCCGTATTCGCGGGCAAAGGGCACGCCCTGGGCGACGCATTGGTCGATGATCTGGAGGGAGATTTCGGCGAGGCGGTGGACATTGGCCTCGCGCGAGCGGAAGTCGCCGCCCTTGATCGTGTCGTAGAAAAGCCGCCAGACCGAGTCGCCGTCGTTCTGGTAGTTCTTCGCCCCGTTGATCCCGCCCTGGGCGGCGATGGAGTGGGCGCGGCGCGGGCTGTCCTGGTAGCAGAAGCACTTCACCTGATAGCCGAGCTCCGAGAGCGTGGCCGCGGCGGCTCCGCCGGCGAGACCGGAACCGACGACGATGACGGAGTACTTCCGCTTGTTCGCCGGGTTGATCAGCTTCGCGTGAGCTTTGTAGTCCGTCCACTTCGTGGCGAGCGGTCCGTCCGGCACGGCGGAGTTCAGGGAGCCGTTCGGCGAGGGATTGCTGGAAGCTTGCTGGGCCATGGGAAGAAAAGGTTTCAGTTGTCAGTTTTCAGTCAGAAGACTGGGCTGAACGTGCTCGAGAGGGGCGCTGGAGGAGGCAGTGCCCGTTTTGTCCTTCAGCACGCCGGTGGCGACGAGGAAGGGCACGGAGAGAAAGCCGAGCCAGAGGACCGCGGAGATGGCGAGGCCCAGCGTCCGGATCGCGGCGCGGCTCTTCTCGCTGCGGAGGCCGAAGGTCTGGAAGACCGAGGCGATGCCGTGGCTGAGATGCGAGCAGAGCAGGGAGATCGCGACGATGTAGAAGAGGACCACGGCGGGATTGCTGAATCCGGCGATGACCATGCCGTAGACGTCGTGCCGCGAGGGATCGCCCGGATCCTTCATCGCGGCGAGGGCGGGGTCGACGCGGACGGTGAAGTGGAAGATGTGGAAGACGACGAAGGCCAGCACGGTGAGACCGCTCCAGATCATGATGCGCGAGCTGCCCGAGGCCTGCACGGTGGCGTCGTGGGCGTAGCGGGAATCGCGGGCGGCGCGGTTCTGCTGCACGAGGGAGACGGTCGCGAAGATGTGGAGGAAGAAGGCCACGAGGAGACCGATGCGGGCGAACCAGATGCCCCAGCCGTGGAGCATGTGGTGGAGGAACTCGGCATACTCGTTGATCGCGCCCCGGCCCTGGAAGACGAGCAGGTTGCCCGCCATGTGACCGAGGAGAAAGCCCACCAGCATGAGGCCGGTGAGGGCGACGATCAGCTTTTTCCCGATCGAGGAGTTCCAGAATCGGAGGAGAGTTCTGCCAAGCGAGTTCATTTGCGGTTTCTTAAGCAATACGGTGGTTCTTTGCAAGGGGATGGGGTCGAGTTGATGGAAAAAACAATGGTTTTTGCCAA
>CAYSZN010000578.1:0-2873 GCA_964435425.1 uncultured Akkermansia sp.
GGCTGGAAATCCGAAGCTAGAAATCCGAAATCCGAATCTTGGCTCCAGCGTGGGGCGGAATCTCTTTCCGCCTCCTCCAAGCCCGGCGAAAGGCGGAAAGAATTCCGCCCCACGGCCCAGCATCCGAAGCCAGCCATTCGGATTTCGAGCTTCGGATTTCGGATTTTTCCCGGAGATACCCGCACGAATGGCCCCTCTCCTGCTTTCACAGCGTCGCGGGCACATGACGAAAGGGTCTCTTGCCGAGGCGATTGCATTCGGGAAGATTCCCCCTTATGGAAGGCCCAGCAGGCCCCGGCGGCAAGACCGGCGCCGAACGCCAAGCACCGACATGGAAATGGAGACACAGGAAGCAGGAACGGAAGCCACCGAAGGAAAACGGCAGGAGATCGAGAGCCTCAAGCGCGAGATCCTCAAGCACCTCGTGCAGGACCAGGCCCACTGGCCCGAAACCGCGACGCGCGGCGACTGGTGGCGCGCCGTCTCCCTCACCGTCCGCGGGCGGGTGATGGAACGGGCCTGCGAGGTGCGGCGCTGCCACTACGCGAACAACGTGAAGCGGGCCTACTACCTCTCCCTCGAGTACCTGATGGGCCGCCTCCTCGTCAACAATCTCGTCAGCCTCGGCCTCTTCGACTCCTGCCGCACCGCCCTCGCCGAGCTCGGCCAGGACCTCGAGGACGTCGTCCAGGAGAGCCCCGACCTCGGTCTCGGCAACGGAGGCCTCGGACGCCTCGCCGCCTGCTTTATGGACTCCCTCGCGACCCTCGGCTATCCGGCGGTCGGCTACGGGATCAACTACGAGTTCGGCCTCTTCCGCCAGAAGTTCATCGACGGCCAGCAGGCCGAGTCGCCCGACGACTGGCGCCGCTTCGGCAGCCCCTGGCAGATCTGCCGTCCCGAGTACGCCGTCGAGGTGCCGCTCTACGGCCACGTCGAGATGCAGTTCGACGAGTTCGGCAGCGGACGCCCCGTCTGGACGGAGACCCGCTCCATCCTCGGGGTGCCGTGGGACATCGCCATCGTCGGCTACGGCGGCGCGTCGGTGAACTACCTCCGCCTCTGGGAGAGCAAGGCCTCGCGCGACTTCGACCTCGATATCTTCAACCGCGGCGGCTACGTCGAGGCGGTGCGCGAGAAGTCGCTGAGCGAGTCCGTCTCGAAGGTGCTCTATCCGAACGACTCGACCGAGGCCGGCAAGGAGCTGCGCCTCGTGCAGCAATACTTCTTCGTCACCTGCTCGCTGCGCGACATCGTGCGCCGCTACCGCCTGCACAACGACAGTCTCGACGGACTGCCCGACAAGGCGGCGATCCAGCTCAACGACACCCACCCGGCCATCGCCGTGGCCGAGCTGATGCGGCTGCTCATCGACGACGAGGGCCTGCCCTGGGACCAGGCCTGGGACATCTGCCAGCGCACCTTCGCCTACACGAACCACACCCTCCTGCCCGAGGCGCTGGAGAAATGGAGCGTGCCGCTCTTCGAGAAGGTGCTGCCCCGCCACCTCCAGATCATCTACGAGATCAACCGCCACTTCCTCGAGGAGCAGGTCGCCAAACAATGGCCCGACGACGTGGCGAAGCTCGCCGAGCTGTCCATCATCGAGGAGGGCGCGCCGAAGATGATCCGCATGGCCTACCTCTCCGTCGTCGGCAGCCACACCACCAACGGCGTCGCCGCCCTCCACACCGATCTGCTCAAGCGCCACCTCTTCGCGAGCTTCCACGAACTCTTCCCCGGTCGCTTCCAGAACAAGACCAACGGCATCACCCCGCGGCGCTGGCTGAAGGCCTGCAACGAGGGCCTCTCCGCCCTCATCGATCGCACCATCGGCCCCGAGTGGCCCGCCGACCTCGACCGGCTGCGCGGGCTCGAGGCCCATGCCGGCGACCCCGGCTTCCAGGCCGAGTTCATGGCCGTGAAGCGGCGGAACAAGGAGCGCCTCGCCCGCTTCATCGGGGAGCGCTGCGGCATCGAGGTCGATCCCTCCGCCCTCTTCGACGTGCAGATCAAGCGCCTCCACGAGTACAAGCGGCAGCATCTGAACCTGCTCAACATCCTCACCCAGTACCGCCGTCTCCTCCAGAATCCGGGCCTCGACCTCGTCCCCCGGGTATATATCTTCGGGGCCAAGGCCGCGCCCGGCTACCTGCTCGCCAAGCAGATCATCCACGCGATCAACGCGATCGGCGAGGTCATCAACAACGACGAGCGCATCGGCGGGAAGATCAAGATCGCCTTCATCCCGAACTACGGCGTCAGCGCCGCCGAGATCATCATCCCCGCCGCCGACATCTCCGAGCAGATCTCCACCGCCGGCAAGGAGGCCTCGGGCACCGGCAACATGAAGCTCGCCCTCAACGGCGCCCTCACCCTCGGCACCCTCGACGGGGCCAACGTCGAGATCCAGGAGGAGGTCGGCGACGAGAACATCTTCATCTTCGGCCTCACCGTCGAGGAGGTCGAGGACCTCTGGGCGAACGGCTACAATCCCTACGACGTCTACTGGGCGGACTCCGAGCTGAAGGAGGTGATCGACTGGCTCACCTCCTCGGCCTTCGCGCCGAAGGGCTCCTTCGACAGGCTCCGGAGCAGCCTCCTCGGCGGCGGCGATCCCTTCCTCGTCCTCGCGGACTACCGCGCCTACGTCGAGGCGCAGGGGCAGGTCGACCTCGCCTACCGCGACGCGGCCCGCTGGGCGAAGATGGCCATCCTCAACACCGCGAGGGTCGGGAAGTTCTCCAGCGACCGCACCATCCGGGAGTACGCCGAGCAGATTTGGAGCTTGCCGCCAGCGTGCCTCTAGGCGAGCGGTGTCCGTCCATGGACGACGAGACCGCCGCCAAGTACGTGCTCCTCGACTTCGAGCT
>CAYSZN010000579.1:0-2866 GCA_964435425.1 uncultured Akkermansia sp.
GATCAGGGGAGTCCAACCAAGCGTCCGTTTGATCGGCCCAAGAACAGAGGCAGGCTATTTCCCCACTTTTAGCCGAATCGAAAGCAAAGGCTGACCAATGCTCCGTTCCACTGCGGCCAACATTTCGCTCGATAGCGCTCTTGGCGGCGTCGATGGAGACGGCACTTCCTCGGTCGCATCGGTCGGCCGGGGCTCCTGGCGGGGAATCTCCTCGAGAGTCTGGCATAGGATGTCGCTGCTGGCTGTGATCGGCGTCATGTCTGAAGCGTAGGGGCGTTTCGTCCGCTTCACCAGAGCTTTCGTGCGCGCCAGTGCGTTTTTTCCAGAGTCCTCCTGGAGGCACGGGAGACGGCGGAACAGGGCCTTTCCGACCGGAAATCCCCCATCCCCGACCTTGCCATGGGCGCTTTTGCGTTTAGGACTACTTTCTTTGTTCGATTTGGAGGCCCAGCGACGACAGGAAAGCGAATGCTAGGAGATTTGGCCGCAAAAAGCGCAAAAAACACAAAAACCAAGTTCCGTTTTTGCGCTTTTTGCGGCCATTCCTTCCATTTAGCATTCCTTCCATTTAGCTAAGTAGAGTTAGGTCTTCCCTCCCTCCCCCCCAATTCTTCCTCCCATGGGCAAAATCCAGCTCCTCCCCGAAGCCCTCGCCTGCCAGGTCGCCGCCGGCGAGGTGGTGGAGCGTCCCGCCTCGGTCGTGAAGGAGCTGGTCGAGAACAGCCTCGACGCCGGGGCGGCGAACATCGAGGTGCGCGTCCAGCGCGGCGGCATCGCCCTGATCCGGGTGAGCGACGACGGCTGCGGGATGAGCCGCGACGACGCCCTCATGAGCCTGGAGCGCAACGCGACCTCGAAGATCCGGACGAAGGAGGACCTCGCCGCCATCCTCACCCTCGGCTTCCGCGGCGAGGCCATCCCCAGCATCGCCAGCGTCTCGAAATTCCGCCTCGCCACGCGCGAGCCGGGCGCGCTGGCCGGTACCGAGATCCTCGTCAACGGCGGCAAGCTCGAGCGCGTCTCCGACTGCGGCGAGCCGCCCGGCACCCAGATCGAGGTGCGCTCGCTCTTCTACAACCTGCCCGCCCGCCGCAAGTTCCTCCGCACCGAGGCGACCGAATACGCCCACCTCGAGCAGGTGCTGAAGACCCAGGCCATCGCCCATGAGTCGGTCCGCTTCTCCCTCGTCCGGGACGAGCGCCTCGCCTTCCAGCTCCCCGCGACCACGAGCCTGCGCGAACGCATCGGCGGGCTCGTCGGCACCGACCTCGCCTCGCGCCTCCTCGAGATCGAGCCCTGCGAGCAGCGGGGTGTCCGTGTCCGGGGCTTCATCGGCCCGCCGGGGATGGGACGCAGCGACCGCCGCCAGCAGCTGACCTTTCTGAACGGGCGCCCCGTCGAGGCAGCCATCGTCACCCGCGCCCTGCGCGAGGGCTACCACACCGCCCTGATGAAGGGGCAGTATCCGGTGACCTTCCTCTTTCTCGAGACCGATCCTTCCGCCGTGGACGTCAATGTCCACCCGGCGAAGCGCGAGGTGCGCTTCCACGACGGCTTCGCGGTGCAGGACGCGGTCGTCGCCGCCGTCAGCCGCACGCTGCGCGAGCGCATGGTCCGCCCCGTCTCCGGCGTCGGCCTGACGGGAACCACCTCCGCGGCTCCGCAGCCGCTCGCCGTGCAGGAGGAACTGCCCCACTCGCCCGCCCTCTACAACGCCCCCCGCCACGATCCCCGACCGGCTCCGCTCTTCACCGCGCTGGAGCGCCAGCGGGTCGAGCAGATCCCGGCCCCTGCGCAAGAGGGTCCGGTCGCGGAGCCAACCCTGTCCGCTCCCGAAATGCCGGCCCCGGTCCCCTCCCCGGCCCAAACAGAGCCCACTCCCCCCGAACCCATGGCGGAGGAGAAGCCGAAAGCCTCCGACTACCGACTCATCGGCGTGCTCGGCAAGCTCTACGTCCTCCTCGAGGCCAAGGAGGGGCTCGTCCTGATGGACCAGCACGCCGCACACGAACGCGTCCTCTTCGAGGAGCTGCGGCGGCGCATGGAGACCGAGGGCGCGCCCTCGCAACGGCTCCTCGCCCCGCTCATGGTCGATCTGACGCCACGCGACTTCGACCTCGTCTCGCGCCATCTCGGGACCCTCGAGCGCCTCGGCTTCGGCGCCGAGCCCTTCGGAGGCTCCACCCTCAAGCTCGACGCCCTGCCCGCCTTCCTGAAGCGTGACGATCCCGAGGCCTTTCTCCACGAAGTCATCCAGGAGATCCGCGTCGCGAGCGACCGCATGTCCAGCCTGCGCATCGGCGAGGACATGATCGCCACCACCGTCTGCCGCGCCGCGGTGAAGGCGAACGACCGGCTGAAGGAGCCCGAGCTGCACAAGCTGCTCGAGGATCTCCTCGCCTGCGACATGCCCTACTGCTGCCCGCACGGCCGCCCGACGCTGATCCAGATCGGCTATGCGGAGCTGGAGCGGAAGTTCGGGAGGAGGACGTGAGGGGGGCATGGGACACGAGTCACGAGTCACGAGTCATGGGTCATGGGGCTTCGGATTTTGGATTTCGGGCTTCCCGCTTCTCTGGTAGAGTAATATCTCCCCACCCCTTCCGACGATGAAACCCACTATCCTTCTCTCCCTCTCCGCATCGCTTCTCTCCCTCTCTCACTCCTTCGCCGAAGAGCACACCCTCTGGATCGGCACGGGAGGCGGGGAGGCCAAGGGCATCTACCGCGCCACCTTCGACAGCGAAAGCGGCAAGCTCTCCGCCCCCGTCCTCGCTGCGGAGCTCGCCGGTCCGGGCTTCGTCGCCCTCAACGAGGAGAGGACTCGGCTCTATTCCCTCTGCGCCGACGAGAAAGGCAGCGTCGC
>CAYSZN010000580.1:0-2863 GCA_964435425.1 uncultured Akkermansia sp.
CGCTCGCCCTTGGCCGGGGCGGCGGCGCCCTGGGGACGGGCTGCCGTGGCGGCGGACGGTTCCTCGCTGGGGGCGTGGGGAGCGCCTTCGCCACTGTCGTCGGGCCGCTTCTTCTCCTCGGCCTTGGCCGCCTGCTCCGAGGCGGTCGGCGGTTTGGCGGCATCCTGGGCAGAGGTGGGGACAACGGCGATGCACAGCATCGCAACGAGGCAGGCGAGGGCGGGGGACTTCATGGAAAACGAACGGAAGACCCTATTGATAGCGTTCCCTTGTCCACCAAACCAGCCAAAAGAAATGCCGAATCCCGCCATGTGATACTGGGGAGAGGAGATGCAGAGATCCCGCCGAGGGGATCCGTCTACTGTCCGCCGAGCTTCTTCGCGAGGGCGGCGCTCTCCTCGTCGAGGTTGGCGAGCGGCACGACGAATTCCCGGCGGTTGCGCATCACGATCTTCACGGCATCGCCCTGAAGTCCCGCGAAGCGGGCCTCGATGACGACGCCCTGTGTGTTGGTCCAGGAGAAATACACCTCGCCGCCGGCGCGTGCGCTCGCCAGCTTGATCTCCTCGATGCGGTCGAGTTCGGCGGGCGTGGGATTGGCGGCGTCGAGGACGGCACCGCTCTGGATCCATTGTTCGATCTTGGCGATCTCGGAGGGGCGCAGGGGCTTCCCGTTCTTCGGCATGAAGTCGTCCTCCTTGTCGTCGAGCTTGAGCCGGGCGAGGAAGTCGCTCTTCTCCGGATCTCCGGGCCGGATCAGGCTGATGTCGCCGATCTGGACCTTGGACATGCCCTCTAGATCGTCGAAGGCGAGCCCGCCCTTGGCCTCCTTCTCGTTGCTGTGGCAGTCCCAGCAACGCTCCTTCAGGATGGGGAGGACATCGTTCTGGTAGTCGAGCGCCACGGCGGGAAGGCCGTGGAGCAGGGCCATGCAGGCGATCGGTCGGAGAGGGTTCATCGGTGGGGGATACCCGGTCGGGTGGGTTTTGTGACGGCGGCGCGCGTCGTCCGCGCCCGTCCCGTCTCCCAATGTAGCCCGATTGTGGCGATTGCCCTGATTTTCCTGTTTGGGCTGCCGCGGCAAAATCGTGTCATTCCCGACAATCGCCATTGTCAGAGGGCCTGAATTCGGTTTGTTGCCCGTGTTTCTCCGACCGCTTTGCCTATGAACGTGCCCGACTCCCTTCTCTACCGAGATTCCCATGAATGGACCGATCCCTCCGACCCGGAGGCCGCCCGGGTGGGGATCAGCGACCATGCCCAGGCCGAGCTGACCGACGTGGTCTACCTCGAGCTCCCCGAGGTGGGGCGCGTCGTGACGCAGGGCGAGCCCTTCGCCGTGGTCGAGTCGGTCAAGGCGGCGAACGACATCTACGCGCCGGTCTCCGGCGAGATCGTGGAAGTGAACGCGGCCCTCGCCGAAGCTCCCGAGCCGGTCAACGAGGATCCCTACGGGGCTGGCTGGATGGTGAAAATCCGCCTTTCCGACCCGGGCGAGCTCGAAGGACTCCTGAACGCGGCCTCCTATCGTGAACACCTCTCCTGATTCCTCCGCCTTCGCCGACCGCCATCTAGGCCCCTCGCCCGAGGAGGTCGGGCGGATGCTCGCGGCGCTCGGCTGCGCCTCGATGGACGAGTTCATCCGCGAGGTCGTGCCCGCCGGGCTGCTCGACGACCACCCCCTCGCACTGCCTCCGGCCCTGAACGAAACCGCCGCCCTTGCGACGCTGCGCGGGATCCTGTCGAAGAACGCGGACGTGCGCTCCTGCATCGGACGGGGCTACTACGGCACGGTGACGCCATCGGTGATCCAGCGCTGCATCCTCGAGAATCCTGGCTGGTACACCGCCTATACACCCTATCAGGCCGAGATCTCGCAAGGCCGCCTCGAGGCGCTCCTCAATTTTCAGACCCTGATCTGCGAGCTGACCGCCCTGCCCGTCGCCAATGCCTCGCTCCTCGACGAAGCCACCGCCGTGGCCGAGGCCATGGCCCTCGCCGCCGGGACGCGGCCCAAGGGCAGGGTGCTCTTCGTGAGCGAGGCCTGCTTTCCGCAGACCCTCGACGTCGTCCGCACCCGCGCCGAGCCTCTCGGGATCGAGATCGCGACCGGCGCGGCCGGGACCTTCGACTTCGCCGCCGTCGGCGAGGAGCTGATCGGCGCGGTCTTCCAGTATCCCGGCGAGAACGGCGAAGTCGCCGACCTCCGGGCCGCCGTCGCCGCCTGCCGCGAGACGGGAGGGCTGACCATCGTCGCCGCCGACCTGCTGGCCCTGGCCTTGCTCGAGCCGCCGGGGCAATGGGGCGCGGACATCGTCGTCGGGAGCGCCCAGCGCTTCGGGGTGCCGATGGGCTTCGGCGGTCCCCATGCCGCCTACATGGCCTGCCGCGACGCCCTGAAACGCCGCCTCCCCGGTCGGCTCGTCGGCGTCTCGCGCGACGCGGACGGACGGCCCGCTCTGCGCCTCGCCCTCCAGACGCGCGAGCAGCACATCCGGCGCGAGAAGGCGACCTCGAACATCTGCACCGCCCAGGTGCTCCTCGCCGTCATGGCCGGCTGCTACGCCGTCTATCACGGGCCCGAGGGGCTGAAGCGCATCGCCCGCTGCCTCCACGCGTCCACTTCGCAGCTCGCCGCCGCGCTGAAGAACGCGGGTTTTGCCCTCGCCAACGGAACCTGGTTCGACACGCTCACGGTCCTCGTCGACGGGGCGCAACGCAGCGAAATTCTCGACCGTTGTGCGAATGCTAGGATCAACCTTCGGACCGACCGTCCCGATGCCCTCGGCCTTTCCCTCGACGAGGCCCTCGTCGAAAGCGGCGACTGGACCCTGCTCTTCGGAGTCTTCGGCCTTCCCGTCCC
>CAYSZN010000581.1:0-2858 GCA_964435425.1 uncultured Akkermansia sp.
AAACGCTCGGAACCGCGCAGGAGGGAGAGAGCTTTCCCGGGATCGTCCTCATCCACGGCGGAGGCGGCACCGCCTTTTCCGATTGGGTCTGGCTCTGGGCGCAGCGAGGCTACGCCGCCATCGCGATGGACCTCTCCGGCCGTCGCCCGCCCGCACCGACATACGACGCTCAGGGAGGCAAGATCCCCGACCACGGCCATCCCCGTGAGGAGCGCGTCCGTCTCGAAAAGGGAGGCCTCGACCACGGGCATCCGCAAAAATTCGACAGCATCGGCGGCGGCATCGACGACGACTGGCCCTACCACGCCGTCGCCAACGTGATGAAGGCCCACACCCTGCTGCGCAGCCTCCCCGGCGTCGATCCCGAGCGCACCGCCGTGACGGGGATCAGCTGGGGCGGCTACACCACCTGCCTCGCCGCCTCCATCGACGACCGGTTCAAGGCGGCCGTGCCGGTCTACGGCTGCGGCTTCCTCCACGAGGGCGAATCGGTGCAGAAGCCTGCCATCGACGCCCTCGGCGAGCGCCGCGCCGCCTGGGTCGCCGCCTACGATCCCGGATCGCACCTCGGAAAATGCCGCATTCCCATCTTCTGGGTCAACGGCACGCACGACGTCCACTACGTGCTCGACAGCTACGCGAAGTCCTATGCGCTGGTGCAGGGACCGCGCACCTTCCGCATCGCCCCGCGCATGGGCCACGGCCATGTGCAGGGCTGGGAGCCCGCCGAGATCGGGATCTACGTCGACTCGGTCCTGAAAGACGGCGTGCCGCTGCCCGCGGTCGGCGACATGCGGGTCGAGGGAACCACCGTGACCGTGCCGGTCTCGTCCGAGACCCAACTCGCGAAGGCGGAGCTGCATTTCACGACGGCTCAGGGAAAACGGTCCGAACGCGAATGGGCCAGCGTTCCCGCCCGGCTCGAGGAAGGGAAGGTCGTCGCCGAGGGTCTCCCCGCCGAGGCGAACACCTGGGTGGTGACGGTCACGGACGAACGCGGCGCCATGGTGACGAGCGCGGCGGGATTGAGGCCGTAGGGTCCGCCCGCCCGTCCATCCCTTTCCTTTTGCGGCAGCGGCTTCGGCATCAAGAAGACGTCGATCCACGCGCAGGTATCGGGAAGACAGATGCCCGCGGTTGCCCATGCCGGAATCTTCAATGGCGCCCAATCTTCGGGATCGGGCGCAGGCTCTCCTTTTCGATCTCCCGGATCTCCTCGGTGCCATGGGCCTTGAATTCGCCGATGCCGACTTGGCGGACATCCATGGGAATGGAACAGGGTTGGCTGGCCGGATCAAGAGGGTTGATAGCCAAGGAAACCGCGATCAGTTCAAGATAATCTGACCAGAATTTCGGTCAATTCAATCCGGCCACCCAAGACAAAAAAGGACCGGCAGTCTCCCGCCGGTCCTTTCCTGAAACGAGAACCGTCCCTCCCACCCGGGAGGCGGCTCAAATCAATAGCGATACAGCTCGGGCTTGTAGGGCCCCTCGACCGGCACGCCGATATAGTTCGCCTGCTCGTCGGTCAGCTTGGTGAGCTTCGCCCCGATCTTGTCGAGGTGGAGGCGGGCGACTTCCTCGTCGAGCTTCTTGGGCAGGATGTAGACACCGGGCTTGTAGACGTCCTTGTTCTTCCAGAGGTCGATCTGGGCGAGGGTCTGGTTGGTGAAGCTGTTGCTCATCACGAAGCTCGGGTGGCCGGTGGCGCAACCGAGGTTGACGAGGCGGCCCTCGGCGAGCATGAAGAGCTGCTTGCCGCCGGGCAGGTCGTAGCGGTCCACCTGGGGCTTGATGCCCACCTTCGTCACGCCTTCGGCGGTGTTCAGCTTGGCGACCTGGATCTCGTTGTCGAAGTGGCCGATGTTGCAGACGATGGCCTGGTCCTTCATCGCGAGGAGGTGCTCGAGGCGGAGGATGTCCTTGTTGCCGGTGGTGGTGACGTAGATGTCGGCCCAGCCGAGGGTGTCCTCGACGGTGAGGACGCGATAGCCCGCCATCGCCGCCTGGAGGGCGCAGATGGGGTCGATCTCGGTCACGACGACCTGGGCGCCGAAGCCGCTCAGGGTCTGGGCGCAGCCCTTGCCGACATCGCCGAAGCCGCAGACGACGGAGACCTTGCCGGCGATCATCACGTCGGTGGCGCGCTTGATCCCGTCGACGAGGGACTCGCGGCAGCCGTAGAGGTTGTCGAACTTCGACTTGGTGACGGAGTCGTTCACGTTGATCGCGGGGACGCGGAGCTTCCCGGCCTCGAACATCTGGTAGAGGCGATGGACGCCGGTGGTGGTCTCCTCGGAGACGCCCTTCCAGTCCTTGAGGTAGTTGGTAAACTTGATGGGGTCTTCCCCGTTGATGCGGCGAAGGAGGTTCTTGATGACTTCCTCCTCCTCGCTCTCGGACGGACTGTCGATGAAGGAGCGGTCCCCCTCTTCGAGTTCCGCACCCTTGTGGATGAGCAAGGTGGCGTCGCCGCCGTCATCGACGATGAGCTGCGGCCCCTTGCCGTCGGGCCAGGTCAGGGCGGCCTCGGTGCAGTCCCAGTATTCCTCGAGAGTCTCGCCCTTCCAGGCGAAGACGGGGATGCCCCGCGCGGCGATGGCGGCGGCGGCGTGGTCCTGGGTCGAGAAGATGTTGCAGGAGCACCAGCGGACATCGGCACCGAGGTCGGCGAGGGTCTCGATGAGGACCGCCGTCTGGATCGTCATGTGCAGCGAGCCCATGATGCGGACTCCGGCGAGAGGCTTCTCGGCGGCGTATTTGGCCCGCGTGGCCATGAGGCCGGGCATTTCGTGCTGGGCCACTTCGATCTCCTTGCGGCCGAAGTCGGCGAGGCCGATGTCGGCCACTTTGTAGTC
>CAYSZN010000582.1:0-2856 GCA_964435425.1 uncultured Akkermansia sp.
TTCAGGCGCGGCTCGGGCAGGCTCCAGTGCAGGTTCCAGGAAAAGCGCGGCGTGTCGTCGCGGTCGTTGTTCAGCACTGCGGGCAGGACGCTGTCGTCGTCGGGGTAGAGGTCGAACCACTTCTGCGTCGCGTAGCAGGGCACATGCGGCAGGAAAAATCCGGCGGCGAGGAAGAAAGGCTCGTTCTCCGGCATCTTCTCGATCTGCTCGACGGCCCAGCTCGCCACCTGGTAGTCGCCCTTCTTCGTGTCGTCGTTGTCCGGTGGCCAGACGCCCCAGTCCATCAGGGGATGGTCGCCCATCGGAGCCGGCGGGATGAGCTTCTTCGGCGGCCTCGCTCCGACGCCGGGATTCGGTCCGCTCATCTGGAACTCGACCGGGGCCTCGCCCTTGCCCGGAGCCCCGCCGCCGCCGTGGAAGATCTTGCCCACCGACAGAGTTCGGTAGCCGTTCGCCGCGAAATGCTGCGGCAGGGAGACGCGGTCCTCGAGCCCCGGCACGGTGCGGAACCAAGGGGCGAGACCGTAGATCCCCGTCGTCGTCGGACGCAGGCCGATCAGCAGGCTGGTGCGCGAGGGATTGCAGAGGGGCGCGTTGCAATGGGCGTTGAGGAAGCTCGTCCCCCGCGCCGCGACGGCGTCGAGATGGGGCGTCTTCGCCAGCGGATGCCCGCCCATATGCCCGATCCAGTCGTTCTGGTCGTCGATGGCGATGAAGAGGATGTTCGGCTTCTCCGCGTGTGCCGGGAGGACGAAGACGCAGAGAAGGAGTAGAACAAGACTGCACTTCAAAGGCAAAGGCGGGCCACACGCTTCAACGGGCTGTCTCCACCTTCTTCGTTGTTGGTTTGAGTTTGGCATTGGTCTCCTGTTCGAGTGCAAACAATTTGGCGAAAGCGCCATCTATTCTGGAAAATCCCCAATGGCCGTCTCCTTCGATCTTCAGCCAGCCATTTTCAACTGTTTGAGCATCGTCCGGGGAATAGAAAAAGGTTCGCAGCAAGCCTGGGACTGTCGCAGTAAACGAGTCGAACAACCGAGGAGGCTCTTCGATGTAATGAGTGTACTCGATCCGATCCCCAATACGAATCGGTCCACAGTAAACGTCCGTGACGACAGCACGGTGGATCAATCGTCCCTTTGAAGATTTCGAGGATGCGGGAATCCATGTCTGTTCGAACACGCAAATGTCAGCAATGATCGAGTTG
Source organism: uncultured Akkermansia sp. (assembly GCA_964435425.1). GTDB lineage: Bacteria > Verrucomicrobiota > Verrucomicrobiia > Verrucomicrobiales > DEV007 > Arctic95D-9. The sequence continues at coordinate 1,208 of CAYSZN010000582.1, forward strand.
TGCTCGATGTAAGTCTGCAAAGTCTCCAGCATTCCGTTCTCCTTGGCTTCTTCGAGGGTGATCTCGGCGCAAGAGAGCGTCGCGATCGATGACGCCAACAGCGTGATGCAGAGGGTTCTCATGGGGCTTTGACAGGGTTGGGCGGGATCGGTGCGGGCTCGAAGTCGGTCGGATTCACCCAACCGGCGTCGGACTTGCCGAGCTCGCCCTTGAGGAAGCGCTCGTGGAAATTCCGCGTCTTGTCCGTGTGGATGGGATACTCGTCGAAAACGTGGCCCCGACCGAACATCCTCGGGTCACCTTGCTCCTGAAGACGGGCCGTCAACTCCGCCTCGAGGCGTTGGCGCAGGGCCTCGTGCTCCGACGAATCCGCGAGGTTGGCGACGGCCTCGGGGTCCTTGGCGAGGTCGTAGAGCTCGACGGCGGGCCGCATTCCGAAATTGAGCTGCCAGTGCCGGTCGCTGCGATCCGCGCGTCCGGCGTCGAGGATGACGGTCTTCGTGGGACTGGCGTCGGTGTCGAGATACCCCGTCTCGGGATTGCCGGCGGGCCAGCGTTCGGGCTCGTCGTTGCGCAGGTAGAGGAAGCCGTCGCGGGCGATCCCGCGGATGGGATAGCCCCAGTCGTAGGGGCGGCCGATGTCGGTGCGCTCCTTGCCGACGAGCACGTGGTCCCGCCACGGCTCGACCTGTCCGGCCTGCGGGCTTTCGAGAATGGGACGCCAGCTCCTCCCGGTGATCGCGGCCATGCCGCTCGCCTCCTCGGGAATCCCGGCGAGGTCGAGGATCGTCGGAGCGATGTCGACGAAGCTCACGTAGTCCTCGACGACACGGCCCGGTGTCCCGATCCCCGCAGGCCAGCGGATCGCGAGGGGAACGTGGTTCGAGGCGGGATAGGCGTAGCCCTTGGCCCGTGGGAACGGCATTCCGTGGTCGGAAGTGACGATGACGACGGTGTTCTCGAGGAGCCCGCGTTTCTCCAGCTCCTCCAGCATCCGCACCAGATGCGAGTCGGTGTGCTCGACCTCGTAGGCGTAGTCGAGCAGGTCGTGGCGGACGGTCTCGTTGTCGGGCCATGGAGCGGGCACCCGGCCGATGTCGCTCAGCGACTTGCCACCCTTTTTCACTCCCGCCTGAAACTCGTAGCCCCGGTGCGGTTCGGTCGAGCCATACCAGAAGCACCACGGTTTGCCGGCAGGCGCGGCGTCGAGGAAGTCGGCGAAGTTCGCGGCGTAGTCGTTCGGGGAGATGCCCTCGGCGGGCGGCGTCAACTTGCGGCGGTTGTAGGGGATGCCGGTGATTTGGCGCGGCTGGCCTGCGGCGTCGTTGGCGATGCCCGGTCCCCAGCCCTTGCCGGTGAGGCCCATGTGCCAGCCCTTCTCCATCAGCACCTCGGGCCAGCTTTTGAACTTGGGAGGAAAGATCGCCATGTGGTTGCCCGCCTCCTCAAGCTGCCAGGCGTGGCGTCCCGTCAGGACGATGGCTCGCGAGGGCGCGCACTTGGCCACGGGCGTGTAGGCGCGGGTGAAGAGCACGCCCTCCCGCGCGATCCGGTCGAAGCCCGGCGTCTCAACCCAAGGCGTGCCGTAGGCTCCGGCGTGGGCACCCCAGTCGTCGGCGATGGCGAAGAGGACGTTGGGATGGGTTTCC
>CAYSZN010000583.1:0-2854 GCA_964435425.1 uncultured Akkermansia sp.
CTGGACTTCCGGAACGATGCGCTCTGGATTCCATTCTTCGGGATGTGGGCCAGTTCGGAACGCGATCCCGAGGCGCTCTTCCTCGTCGCCGACTATCTCTGGGCGCTGGCGCAGGAGAAGCCCGTCTCCGAGATCGGGCTGGCGGGCCGTCCCTTTGCCTGTCTGCTCCGGTCGGCGAAGCGTTTCTTCCACAAGCTTGCGACGTCCGGGCTGCCGGTCGAGGGAGAACGGATTCCGCAGGAGCCCTTCGACGCGGGGTATCGCAACCGCCTCCTCGGCCAATGGCTCTGCCGATGGGAGCCGCTCGATGGCGTCCGTCCCTTTCGAATGGAGAAATTCGGCTGGCGCTGGGAGGTCGCGGAGCTCACCAGCCAATCCGAACTGTCGGCGGAAGGCCGCGACATGGTGCACTGCGTCGGCAGCTACACGCGGGAATGCCGTAGTGGCGAATCGTCGATCTTCAGTCTGCGGAGCTGCGAAGCGGAGAATGGAATCCTCGACCGGGAGGTCACGGTCCAAGTGTCGCGGGAGGAGCGCCGCCTCGTCCAGGCGCGGGCTTGGCGGAACCGGCATCCCCATCCTGCCGCGAGACGGATCCTTCTCGAATGGTGCGGGGAAAACGGAATCGATGCGGGCGCTTTGCGGAGCCGGTTTGCCTCGCGGCAATAGCCCCCCCTTACTCATCCTCCTGCTCCTACTCCTACTTCTTCCCCAAGCCCGCCCATCCTACGAAATTGAGTAGGAGCAGGAGGATGAGGATGAGTAGGAATCAAGAAGCTTCCTCGCTCTCCCCACGCACCTCGGAGCTCAAAGGTAGCCCCGAGCGGCCCGCTCGGGGAGGGAGCGTCCTTGGGATGTCCGATTGGCCGCGTAGGCCGCACGGCCCTACCCTTGCCTCGCGGCAAGTTCAGTGGCCCCCGAAGGCGCGCCAGCGTTGTCGCCGCGTCCATCGGGCGCGGGGCGGGAGCCAAATCAAAACCCCATCCCGGCCAGAGAGGGAGTCCGCCGGGATGGGGTTGGTCTCAGGGTTTCCCCTGAAAGGGTTGCGTCCCGCTCAGAGCGCGAGGTCGAAGCGGTCCAGGTTCATCACCTTGGTCCAGGCGGCGACGAAGTCGTCGATGAACTTCCTCTCCGCGTCGGCGCTGCCGTAGACTTCGGCGATGGCGCGGAGCTGCGAGTTGGAACCGAAGACGAGGTCCACCGAGCTGGCGGTCCACCTGGCCTCGCCGCCCCTGCGGTCGGTGCCGGCGTAGTAGTGGCCGCTCTCGTCCGCCTTCTTCCATTCCGTGCCAATGTCGAGCAGGTTGACGAAGAAGTCGTTGCCGAGGGTGCCGACGCGGTCGGTGAAGACGCCGTGCGCGGGGTCGCCGGCGTTCGTTCCCAGCACCCGCATCCCGCCCACGAGCACGGCCATTTCGGGCGCGGTGAGGCCCAGGAGCTGGGCGCGGTCCACGAGCGCCTCGGGGCCGGTGCGGGGATCGCTGCCGAAGAAGTTGCGGAAGCCGTCGTGGCGGGGTTCCAGCACGGCGAAGGATTCGGCGTCGGTCATCTCGTCGGTGGCATCGGTGCGCCCGGGGCTGAAGGGCACGGCGACTTCGTGCCCGGCCCGCCTCGCGGCTTCCTCCACTCCGGCGGAGCCCGCCAGCACGATGAGGTCGGCCAGGGAGAGCTTCTTGCCGCCCTCCTGCGCCTCGTTGAAGTCCTTCTGGATCCCTTCGAGGACGGCGAGGGTCTTGGCCAGCTCCTCGGGCCGGTTCACGGGCCAGTCCTTCTGCGGGGCGAGGCGGATGCGGGCGCCGTTGGCGCCGCCGCGCTTGTCCGAATCGCGGTAGGTGGAGGCGGAGGCCCAGGCGGTGGCGACCAACTGGGAGACGGTGAGCTCGGAGGTGAGCAGCTTCTCCTTGAGCCGCGCGACGTCCTCGGCGCCGATCAGCCCGTGATCGACCGCGGGCACGGGATCCTGCCAGATCAGCGGCTCGGCGGGCACCTCGGGGCCGAGGTAGCGGGAGACGGGACCCATGTCGCGGTGGGTCAGCTTGAACCAGGCTTTGGCGAAGGCCTCCTCGAACTCCCCCGGATTCTCGAAGAAGCGCCGCGTGATCTTGGCGTAGGCGGGATCCGTCTTCATGGCGATGTCCGTGGTGAACATGATGGGGGTGTGGCTCTTCAGCGGATCGTGGGCGTCGGGCACGGTGCCCTTGCCCGCGCCTCCCTTGGGCACCCACTGCTGGGCGCCGGCGGGGCTCTTGGTCAGCTCCCAGTCGTAGGCGTAGAGGTTGGAGAGGAACATGTGGGACCAGCGGGTCGGGGCGCTGGTCCAGGCGCCTTCGAGGCCGCTGGTGATGGTGTCCCCCGCGTTGCCCTTCCCGTGCTTGTTCCTCCAGCCGAGGCCTTGCTCCTCGAGCGGTGCGCCCTCGGGATCGGGGCCGACGTTCTCCGCATCGCCCGCGCCGTGGGCCTTGCCGAAGGTGTGGCCGCCGGCGATGAGGGCGACGGTCTCCTCGTCGTTCATGGCCATGCGGGCGAAGGTCTCGCGCATGGCCTGGGCGGCGAGCAGCGGGTCGGCCTTGCGCTCCGGACCCTCGGGGTTGACGTAGATGAGTCCCATCTCGGTGGCGGCGAGGGGATTGGCGAGGCTCTCGGGATGGCGGTGGGCCAGCCAGTCGGCTTCCTCGCCCCAGTCGACGTCCTGCTGCGGCTCCCAGACGTCCTCGCGCCCACCGCCGAAGCCGTAGGTCTTGAAGCCCATGGTCTCGAGGGCGACGTTGCCGGTCAGCACCATGAGGTCGGCCCAGGAGATCTTCTGGCCGTACTTCTGCTTGATGGGCCAGAGGAGGCGGCGCGCCTTGTCGAG
>CAYSZN010000584.1:0-2854 GCA_964435425.1 uncultured Akkermansia sp.
CGCGGGAGAGGCGGTCGGCGATGCCGCCGGTCGGGCCGTAGCCGTAGTCGAGGCGGCGGCCGTCGGGGTAGGTCATGGAGGTGCGCCGCGAGGTGTTGGCACGCGAGCCGTCCTCGTGGCCGTAGTCCACCGAAAGGGTCGTCCCGCCGACGGCGCCCTGGTGCTCCTGCCGGTCGGCGGTGAGCTGGCCGAAGGCGTCGTATTCGAAGGCGATCTCGTTGAGCACGCTCCCGAGGCCCACAGTGGCGTGGTCGTAGCTGGCCACGCGGACGGGGAGGAGGCGCTTCGTGTCGTAGGTGGTCTGGATCCGCCGCACGGCGTCGTCGACGCCGGTTCCGGCCACGGCGACACGGTCCTGGACGGGGCGGCCGAGGCGGTCGAACTCGTGGACATGCACGGTGCCGTTGGCGTCGCGCACCTCGGTGGCCTGCCCCTGGCGGTTGTAGCGGTATTCGGTGCGCGAGGCCTCGCCGGCGAGGCCGTGGCCGGGACCGCCGGGCGGGTAGGTCTTGGTCCGGAGCAGGTCGCTGCGGGCCACGCCGCTGTCGGCGAGGGTGCTGCCGTATTCCCAGCGGGTCACCTGGTCGCCGGTGTCGGCGTTGATCAGGACGAGCCGGGCGAGGCCTCCGTCGGGGGCGTAGGCGTATTCGGTGGTGCGCGGGGTGCCGCCCCCGCAGGCGGCGGCCTGGGCCTCGCCCGAGGCCGGTCCGCCGAGGCCCTCGACGAGGCGGACGCGCCGTCCGGCGGCGTCGTTCTCCCAGCGGGTCTCGACGCCGTCGGGACCGACGGTGGCCCCGGCGAGGCCGTCGCCGCCATGGCGGGTGCGGGTGACGAGCACGGTCTCGCCACGGGGCGGAGGGGTGGCGGGGCGCTCCAGCACGGCCCCGCCGCCGGTGCCGTAGTCGGCCTCGGCGACCAAGCGTCCGATGCCGTCGTGCCAGCGGGCGAGGAAGCTGCGGCGGGCCTTTGGCCCGGGCCCCTCGGAGCCGTGCAGCTCGCCGAGGCCCTCGGCATCGTCGAAGCGCTGCCATTGGGTGACGAGGGTGCTCTGCGAGGCCTCGTTCCAGGTGGTGCGGGTCTGCTCGAGGACGACCAATTCCGAGACGTCGGCCTCGTTCCCGGGCAGCACGGGCAGGTAGCCGAACCAGCCCTTGTCGGGATCCTCGTCGTCGTACCAGCAGTGGCGATGGCGGGTGACGGGGCCGGGCTGTCCGGCCACGGGGTGGAACTCCTCGGAGGCGAGGGGGTGGATGCTGACGCCCCCGACGCTGTGGGTGTCGTAGGTGAGGGTGCGGGTAACGGCGGTGGTGCCAAGCTCGCCCTCGCTTACGCCGTGCTCCGAGGGCCAGCCGGCGACGTGGCCGAGGGCGGGGTTCGTGGTGGCGTAGTAGGTCGTGGTGTGGACGAGGCCGGCATGGGCCCTCAGGGTCACGGTGAGGCTGCCACCCCCCGGGCCGGGCTCGGTGACGGAGGCCACGGCCGAGGCCTCGGCGACGAGCGAGGTGCGGCCCGCGGCATTGTAGCGGCGATGGCGGCACCAGGTCCCGCCGTCGCCGGGGGCGGCCAGCTTCTTCAGCAGGGTGTAGCCGGACCGGTTTGTGTAGACGGTCAGGACGGAACCGTCGGGACGGGTCTCCACGGTCCTCGTGGACCAGACATTGTGGTCGCCGAAGCCGGGTTCGGCGGGATTGAGGGTGTAGATGTAGAGGTAGGTTTCGGTGCCCCCGTGAACGTCCTCGCGCACGACGCGGCGCTCCGCATCGTAGGCGAAGGATTTCCCGGCGTGCGCGGCCACGACGGCATCGGGCGCGGAACGGGGGCTGTGGCCCGCGGCGGCGAGGCGGGCGCAGCCCTCCGGCCCGAGGACGTGCTTGAGGCCGTGGACAAAGCCGCCCGCCTCGCCCGCGAGGTAGTAGCGGTAGGCGCTCTCGCGCAGCCCGCGCCAGATCCCCGGGCCGGGCACGAACTCCTGGTGGCGGACGCGGGCGAGGTCGTGGAGGCTGCCGCCCGCGTCGCCGTCCTCCCAGTAGTCGTAGAGGACGCGGCGGAGGGGACGGCCGTCGAGCTCGAGGACGACGGAGGCGAGCTGGCCGGCGTTGTCCCACGCCTCCTCGCCGTGGTAGCCGTAGAGGAAGGCGACGCGCTGGATGCCGTCGCTCTGCTCGACACGCGCGACGCGGTGGTGGAACTCGTCGTAATCCACCTGGATGGAGTGCCCGTAGGGATCGGCAGCGCTTTCGAGCCGCCCGGCCAGCTCCGGCGGATGCGCCCCGCTCCGGTCGAAGAAGACCTGCCGCCTCCCCCGGGGACTGGTCAGGACGAAGCGGTGGCGGTCCGCGTCGTGGACGAGGGTGTCGCGCTGGGTGAACTGGGGCCGCCAGCCGTCCTCGCCGTCGGGCTCGAACCAGAGGCTGGTGTTGGCCCCCCTGACCACGACGATGCTTTCGCCGCTCTCCCCGGCGTCGAAGCCGAGGAAGGCCAGCTCGCGCAGCACCCACGAAGCCCCGTTGCCGCCGGCGGCGTTGTCGGAGAGGAGGTTGGCGTAGGACCGGGTGTGCGCCCAGCCCGCGAAGCCCGGGGCGGCGAGGTCGGTCTCGGCGAGGTGGATCTGCCCGTTGGCGTAGCGCACGGGGTTCGAGCTGGTGTCGCAGGGATCCTCCTCCGGCGGTTGTTTGTTGCAGGGGGTGCCGGGGGTGCAGGTGGGCTCCTCTCCGTCGCAGCCTTCTCCTTCCGGTCCCGGCCCGCCGGGGCAGATGCCTGCCTCCACCGGGTAGTAGCTGTCCAGATAGCTTGAGAAGGATTGGCTCTCCGACGAATGGGAGCTCCGCGACTCGGAGGAGGGATGCTCGGACGA
>CAYSZN010000585.1:0-2839 GCA_964435425.1 uncultured Akkermansia sp.
TCCATCGCCCGCGGCAGGCAGGTGGTGATTGCCGGCGATCCCCGGCAGATGCCGCCGACCAGTTTCTTCAACCGAGCTGCGAACACGACGGACGACGACGTGGAGGAAGACATGGAAAGCATCCTCGACGAATGCCTTGGCGCGGGAATCCCGAAACACTCGCTCAGTTGGCACTATCGCAGCCGTCATGAAAGCCTGATCGCCTTCTCGAACCACCGCTACTACGACAGCAATTTGATCACCTTCCCCGCCGCAGTGACGCGCACCAGCGCGGTGACCTGGCAGCGGGTGGACGGCGTCTACGCGAAAGGCCGGGGACGCACCAACCAGGCCGAGGCCGAAGCGATGGTCGGAGAAGCCGTGCGGCGTCTCACCGATCCGTCCTTCACGGCTGTCGGCAGATCGCTGGCGATCGTGACCCTCAACTCCGACCAGCAGAAGCTGGTGGAAGACCTGCTCGACCAGGCAAGACAGCGCCATCCCGAAATCGAACGCTTTTTCCTCGAAGACATGACCGAACCCGTGGTCGTGAAAAATCTCGAAACCGTGCAAGGCGACGAGCGCGATCTCATCATGCTCGGCGTGGGTTTCGGGCCCACCGAGCCGGGCTCCAACAACATGTCCATGAGCTTCGGCCCCCTGAACCGGGACGGAGGCTGGAGGCGTCTGAACGTCGCCGTCACCCGCGCTCGTCAGGAGATGATGATTTTTACTTCGTTCGATCCTTCCATGATCGACCTCAACCGCACCAACGCCCGCGCGGTGCGGGATCTGAAACATTTCCTGGAGTTCGCCGATCGCGGCCCGCAAGCGCTCGCCGAAGCCGTGAAAGGATCGGTCTGCGGATACGACTCGCCTTTCGAGGAAGCCGTGGCGCGACGGCTGATGGATCGCGGCTGGCAGGTGGTTCCGCAGATCGGCGTCTCCCGCTTCCGGATCGACCTGGGAATCGTCCATCCGGATCGGCCGGGCGATTACCTCGTCGGCATCGAATGCGATGGAGCCGCCTATCACAGTGCTGCAACCGCGCGGGACCGGGACAAGGTCCGCGCCGCCGTGCTCGGCGGCTTGGGATGGAAGCTGCTCCGGGTCTGGTCCACCGATTGGTGGATCGATCCGGAAGGTGCGCTCGAACGGCTGCATTCCGGGATTCAGGCGCTGGTCGAGGAATCGAGAAATCAAACGGCCCGCGATCAGGAAGAGCAAACGGAGGCGCTGCTTGTCGCGCGGCAGGAAGCGGAGGAGTTTCTTACTTCCGTCGAAACGCAGGCGCCGGATGAAATTTCCGAAGCGGTGGCGCATTCGGAATTTTCGTTGGCAGGTCTTCCCGACACCGCGACCTCAGCGGATTATTTGCTCGCAGACTTCTCGGGATTTCAATCGGTCATCTGTCCCGACAGTTTCTATCAGGACAGCTACGACGCGATTTTGTTGGACCTGATCGCCCATGTGCTTTCGGTCGAATCCCCCATTTCCGAAGCCAACCTCGTCCAGCGGATCGCACGCGCTCACCAGTTCCAGAAAGCAGGCAGGTTGATCCGCGAACGAATCGTCGAGTGTGCGGAGACAAACTTCCAGGTGAGACCGGATCCGCTTGGCGGTCGCTTCGTATGGAAAGACGAAGAAGCTCCTCGTCAGTGGACCCGGTATCGCGTGCCGCAGTCGGACGATCAGGTGAGAAAAATCGAGGATATCCCGTTCGAAGAGTTGAGAGCCGCCTCTCTGGGAATCACCAGCGACGACGCGCCGGTCGAACTCGCCCGGATTTTCGGGATCAAACGCCTGAGCGCCACAACCCGCGAGCGGATCCAGATGGTATTGCGGCTTTGCAAAAACAGTCGGTGAAACGCTCGGGCTTTCGAGGCCAAGCGGATTCTCCCGATGGGGGCTGGATGCCACACCTACCCGGTGTCAAGCCGGATTCCGAGGCAGCGGACGCGTGACGCGATCGCAGAGGTGGACGCGACCGGCGTGGCTCCCACCTAAGGTGTCGCCGCCCACGCCAGGCCATCCGCGACCGCGCCGACTTTGATGAGCTTCGCCACTTTCCATTCTTTCAGGTCGAGGACGGCGATCTGGCCGCTGGCGTCGCAGGAGGCATACGCGAAGGCGCCGTCGGGCCGGACGAGCACGGCTTGCGGGGCTTTCGGCACGTCGAGGGTGCGCACCACCTTGCGTTCCGCCAGATCGACCACGGCGATCTTGTTGTCCAGGCTCAGCGCGACGAGGAGGAATTTGCCGTCGGGCGTGGGTGCGGTGCCGTAGCCGCAGCCGGGCAGGGGAATGCGCGCGGAAATTTCCAGCGTCGCGGCATCGATGACCACGAGTTCAGGATCGAATTGATCCGAGGTGAAGACTTGCTTGTCATCGACCGAGAGCGAAATGCGCTGCACGCGCCGGCACACCGGCAGCACTTTGATGAGTTCGCGCTTTTTCAGATCCAACACCGACACGGTGCCCGGCCCGACGTTGGCGGTGTAGCCGCGTGTGCCGTCTTTGGAGACGGTCAGCATATGGGATTCCGGCGCGCCGGTGGTGACTTCGCCGAGGATTTTCCCCTCCGGCAGGTCGATGAGGGCGACCGCTTGGTTGTTTTCCACGGTGACGAACAACCGGTTGGTGGCAGCATTGGTGATCGCGCAATGGGGCCGCACGCCTTTCTCAAAGTCGATCGTGCCGGTGATCTTCCGCTCGGCGAGATCGATGATGCGGATGAGTTGCCCGTCGGTGCCGGGCGTGCCCACGCCACCGCTGCCGAAGATCGGCACGTAGGCGAATTTCCCGTCCGGCGAGGCCGCCACCTCGTGACCGGTCACACCGTCAACGGGCACCGCCGCGA
>CAYSZN010000586.1:0-2834 GCA_964435425.1 uncultured Akkermansia sp.
GTCCAGAACGGGACGGATTTCGTCCGCATCGCCGTCGCGAGGGCCTCGGCGCGCTTGGGAGGCAGGGACTTGGCCCATTCGGCGAGCTCCTCTCCGCGCCCTGACATGGCCGAGGCGGTGAAGAGGGCCCCGACGAGGGGAGCGAGCTGGCCATGCCCGACGACCGCGTCGGCGGGTTCGGCGAGGAGGTGGCCCAGGGCGAGGGAATAGGCGGCGAACTCCTCCGGCGTGCCGGCGTGGCTGCGCTGCTTCAGCGATTCGACGAGGCGCACGGAGAAATGCTCCAGCGCCCTGCGGCGGTAGTAGTCGTCCGATTTGGACTCGTTCGCCGCCCGGACCATGTCCTCGACGACGGAGGTGTCGCCGTTGCGGAGGCGCAGAGCGGCATAGGCGCCGAGCGGGCGCGAGGCGTGCTCGATCTTCTTGTAGTCCTCCAGATGGCAGTAGACGACGCATTGCTCGGGGCGGTATTCCTCCTCCCAGACCGGCAGGACGATGGCGGCGGAGCTGTCGGCGGCGGCGATCTGCTGGAGGACCCGGGTGCGCAGGAGCTCTCCCCGCGGCGAGGCGGAGAAATCGACCGAGGCGAAGCGCTGGGCCGCTTCGGTGAGGCGGATGCCCCGGGCGCGGTAGGTCGCGCCGTCCTCGCGCGGCGAGGGGTCAAGGGGGCCGATCAGGAGCAGTTCGGCGAAGTAGCGCAGGGCGGGGTCCTCGATGGTCCCGAGAAATTCGGGGAGACGGTCGTGGAGTCGCTGGGAGTATTGGGCCTGGTAGTAGGTGGCGGCGACGATGTAGTCGTCGGTAATGTCCTGGAACTCCCATCCCTCCCCGAGCGTGTGGGCCGCGCCTTCGAAGTCGCCGTGGTTGACGAGGAGATGGAGGGTGCGGGCGTCCGCCTTGACTTGGTTGAAGGCGTTTTTCTCGGTGCGCATCCTGCGGGTCAGGTCGGCGTCGCCGAGGAGCAGGTGCGTTTCGAGCATGGCGAGGACGCATTCGTTTCCGGGCACGAAGGCGAGGCCGCTGGTGCTGTCCTTTCCGTTGTTCCGGTTCTTGTGCATCCAGCCGTCGTGGAGGCGGCGGGCGAGGGCCTCCCATTCGGGGCTGCGCTCCAGCTTGTTGAAGTGCTTGCAGATGCGCTGGCAGTGCCAGGTGTTGATCGGCGAATCGGCGGCGAGGCACTGGGCGAGGAGATCGGCGCAGGCCATCGTGGCCTCGGGGCGCGGGCTGGCCTGCAGGGTGCAGAAGGTGTCGGCGAGGGTGAGCCGCCAGGGGAGGGGGCGCGAGTCGTCCTGGATCAGGCGGAGGTAGTGGTCCTGCCAGTTTTCGAGTTCGGCGACCTGCGGCCAGAGGGCCTGGTGCGCGGGGGTGTGGCGCGTCTGCATCTTCTTGCGGAGGGCGTGGCCGAGCTCGCCGGCGAGCTTGGACCAGTCCTCGCCCTGCGCGTGCGCGTCCGTCCAGGCGATGAGCCGGAGGACGAGGGCGGGGCGGAGGTTGAAGACCATGTCGGCGAGGTAGTGCGAGAGGTCGATGTCGCATTCCTCGCCGCAGAGCGCGCGCAGCTCGGCGAGGACGGACCCGAGCGCTGCCTCGGGATCGGAGCCGCCCCCGAGGCGGTCGAAGGCCTTGCGCAGGTCCTCGGCAAAGCCCATGGCGCCGAAGAGGGGCTGGAGCCGTCCCTCCCGGTCGCTGGCGACGATGCGCACGCAGAGGGCGATGCGCTCGAGGTCGTTGCCGGGGGCCTCGTTGAAGAGGTCGTGGAGGACGTCGCCTTCGAGGTTCCAGCCGCTGGTCGTGTAGCCTCTCCATTCGCCGGCCCGGATCCGCTTGCGGGCAAGGTCGATCCCATGCCAGTAGACGGAGATGCCGAGATCCCATTCGCGGATGCCCCAGAGAGGCGCGAGCAGCTTGGAGAGATGCTGTTCGAGCTCCCGGTCGGTGTGGATCTGGAGACCGGCGAAGTCCTTCATGGCGAGGAACTCGTCCGCCGCCTCCCTTGCCGTCTTCATCCGGCGGGTGCCGAGCTTCTCGAGGACGGCGCGGGCGTCGGTGCCGACAGCCCCGTAGTCGGCGCCGCCATCGCCATAGACGGCCGAGACGAATTCTGCCAGATCCTCCAGGGTTTTGGCAGCGGCGGGGTTTTCGAGCGCGGCGCGATGCGAGCCGAGGACGGCGGCGCATTTCGCCGTGGGATCGTCGGAGAGATAGGCGACGACGAGGTCCCCGCCGAAGGTCCCTTTCGCGCCGGCAGCCTCGCGGACCCGGTCGCGCACGTCGGGCTGCTTCTTGACGGCATCGAGCCAGCCGCGCAGTCCCTTGCCGCGTCCACCGGAGAGGGTGCGGAAGGTCTCGGCTGTGCCGAGGAAGGGGGAATGCCCGAGGAGGGCGAGGGCGTCCTCCGGCTCCTCGGTGAACTGGTTGGAGGAGAGGGAGGTGACGAGGGTGTTGGCCGTCACCTGCTCGTTGACATCGAGTCCGTTGTCGCGCAGCCAGGCGGTGACGGAAAGGGCGGTGCCGGGCTGCTGGCAGAGCCGCTGCATCAGACTCGCGAAGAAGACGTGGCGGGGCTGGGTGAACTCGCCGGAGCGGCCGCTCCCCGAGTTCGCCCCCAGCGGCGTCTCCTTGCGGAACTGGTTCCATTGCTCCCGCTTCCCGAGCAGGGCGAGTGCGAGCGGTTCGAGGAGGGCGGTGGCGGCCTCGCCGCCCGTTTCGCGGGCCGTCGCCTCGATTAGAAGGGCGGGAAGAAGGACCTCCGGCCCCGTGGCGGTTTTCGCCGTCTCCATGGAGAACGCGGCCATGTCGAATCCGGCGAGCTCCGCGCGGCGGAGCTGCCAGAC
>CAYSZN010000587.1:0-2829 GCA_964435425.1 uncultured Akkermansia sp.
CCAACCCTCTTCCTCCCGCTTTCCCCGCACCGCGATCCTCAACATCGTCGGCCTGACCCCGCGCCATCTCGGCCCGGACATGCCCTTTCTCCGCCAGTTCCTCGCGCGGGAGGAAACGAAGCTCGTCCATGTGACGCCCCTCCTGCCCGCCGTCACCTCGACGATGCAGGCGACCTACCTCACCGGCGAGCCGCCCGGCGGGCACGGCATCGTGGGCAACATGTGGTACGACCGCGACTACGCCGAGCACCGCTGCTGGAAGCAGTCGAACCACCTCGTCAAAGGCCGCAAGCTCTGGGAGACGCTGCGCGAGGAGGATCCCGCCTACACCTGCGCCAAGGTCTTCTGGTGGAACAACCTCTATTCCAGCGCCGACTACCAGATCACCCCGCGCCCCATCTACCGCGCCGACGGGAAGAAGCTCTTCGACATCCAGACCTGGCCGATGGAGCTGCGGAAGAAGATCAAGCGCAAGCTGGGCGACTTTCCCTTCCCCGCCTTCTGGGGTCCCGCCTCCGGGATCGCGTCGAGCCAGTGGATCGCCCGCTCCGCCAAATGGTTCGAGGACCACCATTCCCCCAGCCTCAACCTCGTCTACCTGCCCCACCTTGACTACAACCTCCAGCGCCTCGGGCCGGAATCGCCGCAGATCGCCGACGATCTCCAGGCCATCGACCGGGTCGTCGAGGATCTCGCGACGCATCTCGAGGCCCGAGGCGTGCGAGTCGTCGTCCTCAGCGAATACGGGATCACCCAGGTGGACCGCGCCATCCACCTCAACCGAGTCTTCCGCGAGAAAGGCTGGATCGCATGGCGCGACGAGCTCGGCCACGAGATGATCGACCTCGGCAACTGCCGCGCCTTCGCCATCCCCGACCACCAGGTCGCGCATGTCTATGTGAACGATCCGGCCATTCTCGACGAAGTCGCCGAGACCCTGCGCCAGACCGAAGGTATCGCCACCGTCCACGACCGCGCCGCCCAGAAGGCGCTCGGCCTCGCCCACGAGCGGGCTGGCGACCTCGTCGCCGTGTCCGACGAGCGGAGCTGGTTCACCTACTACTGGTGGAAGAGCGACCGCAAGGCCCCCGACTACGCCCGCTGCGTCGACATCCACCGCAAGCCCGGCTACGATCCCGTGGAGCTCTTCCTCGATCCGAAGATCCGCTTTCCCAAGCTGGCCGTGGCCCGGCGCTTGCTGAAGAAGGCCCTCGGCTTCCGCATGTTGATGAACGTCATCCCCCTCGACGCCAGTCTCGTGAAAGGCTCGCACGGGGCCATCCCCCGCGACCGCGACGACCATCCCGTGCTGATCGGTGCGTTTCCGGGGCTGGAAAACGGCGCGACCCTCGCCGCGACGGAGGTCCACGCCCATCTGCTGGCGCTCTGCCGTGGCGAGGATCGGCCCCTCGTGACCCGTGACCCGTGACCCGTGACCCACCGCCTCCGGCGGCCCGGCGCCCGGTTTTGCTTGATCGTTCCCGTCATTGACCGGACATTTCGGGCCCTTCCCGAATGAAACGGCTCGTCGATGGAAAATGGCTGCGTGAAAAAGCCCAGGTCAGCCCTTGGCGGAACCTCGCCTTCCTCGCCCTCGACCACCTTTGCGTCGTTCTCGTCGTCGGCGGGGCGGTCGGCTTCGACCTCTGGCGGCGCAGCGCCGGGCTCCACTGGGGATGGACCGTTCCCGTCTGGCTCCCCGCCGCCGGACTGCTCGGCATCCTCCAGCACCGCATCGCGCTGATGGGGCACGAGGCCTCGCACTTCCTTCTTCACCCGAACCGGCGCTGGAACGACCTCCTCGCCGACTGGCTGTGCTTCTATCCGGTCTTCGGCACCCTGGCGAACTACCGTGCCAAGCACCTCGGCCACCATCTCCATCCGAACCATCCGGAAATGGATCCGAATCTGGACGGAGGCAAGCTGGAGCGCTTCTACGCCCACTTCCCCATGGCCAAGCAGCGCTTCCTGCGCCGCCACTGCCTCGGCTTCTTCTGGCCACCCTTCGTCCTCGCGAACCTCGCCGACCTCGTCCGCGTCGTCGTGCTCGGAGGCGGAGCCGCCGCCCGCTCCGGCAGGCGACGGACGAAGGAAGACGGCGGGAAACCGTCTCCCGCCAGCCGCCTCGGCCTGATCCACATCCTCGCGCTGGCCCTGCTGCTGCGCCTCGCCAACCTCGCGGACTTCACCGTCTGGGGGACCCTCGCGACCGGCTACCTCCTCGGGGTCGCCGTCTGGGCCCTGCTGCCCCGAAAGGCCTTCGGGACCTCCGGCCACTCCCCGGTCGATCCGAAATTCGCCGCCTTCTGCCGGATGACCTTCCACTCGGCCTTCTTCGGCAGCACCGCCCTCGTTCTCCACCATACGGGCTACCAGTGCTTCCCCGCCTTCTTCCTGCTCTGGGTCTTTCCCCTCGTCTACGTCCTGCCCTACCTCATGCTGGTGCGCGAGGTCTTCCAGCATGCCAACGCGGGGACCGGCGAGCTCGACAACTCGCGGGTGATGAAGGTCGGCCCGTTCGTCCGCTGGGCGCTGCTTGGCTACGGCAACGACTACCATCTCGTCCATCATCTCTATCCCAGCATTCCCTGCTACCGTCTCCGCGAGGTCCACGACCACCTCGCCTCCCGCTCCCCGGAATACCGGGAGCAAGTCGTGGAGACGCACGGCCTGCACAGCTCCGGCCCGCACAGCCCCGCGCCCTCCCTTCTCGAAAGCCTGGCCGAGGAGCGTCCGCCAGACGCCGGACGGCCGCATCGCCGGTCGCTTTCGGGAGCGCGGTAGGGACGCACCGCCGGGCATGGGCGTCAACTTCGTGTCAATCATTGG
>CAYSZN010000588.1:0-1505 GCA_964435425.1 uncultured Akkermansia sp.
TCGCGCGAACCTTCGAGATCGGCGAGAGTCCGGGCGACCTTGAGGATGCGGTCGTGGGCACGGGCGCTGAAGTGCAGGGTCTCCATCGCCTGCTCGAGGGTGCGTTCGCCTGCCCGGTCGAGGGCGCAGAACTCGGCGACGAGGCGGCTGCCCATGTCGGCATTGCACATCACGCCGGGATGCGAGACGAAGCGCGCGAGTTGGACCTGCCTCGCTCCCTCGACCCGCTCGCGGATCTCGGCAGAGGACTCGCCCCCGCTCTCGCTCCGCAGCTCGCGGTAGTCCACCGCCGGCACATCGACGTGCAGATCGATCCGGTCCAGCAGCGGGCCGCTGATGCGCTGGCGGTATTTCTCGATCTGGTTGGGCGAGCAACGGCACTCCCGCGCCGAATCGCCGAGATATCCACATGGGCACGGGTTCATTGCCGCGACGAGGCTGAAACGGCTCGGAAAGGTGAACTTGCCCGCCGCGCGGGAGATCGTGACCTGTCCATCCTCGAGCGGCTGGCGCAGCACCTCGAGAGTGGAGCGGCGGAACTCGGGCAACTCGTCGAGAAAGAGGATGCCGTTGTGGGCGAGGCTGACCTCGCCGGGCGTCGGCAGACTGCTGCCGCCGAGCAGGCCCACATCCGAAATCGTGTGGTGCGGCGAGCGGAAGGGGCGCGTCGCGAGGAAGCTGTTCTTTCCATCGACGAGCCCGGCGACGCTGTGGATCTTCGTCGTCTCGATGGCCTCCGCCTCGGTCATGGCCGGGAGGATGGTGGCGAGACGCTTTGCGAGCATGGACTTGCCAGTGCCGGGGCTACCGAGCATGAGGAGATTGTGCCCACCCGCCATGGCCACCTCGAGGGCTCGCTTGGCGTGGGCCTGTCCCTTCACCTCGTTGAAGTCGATGGCATACTGCTGCTTCGAGCGGAAGAAGGCCTCCCGGTCGAGGCGCTCGGGCTTGATGTGGCTCTCTCCGGCGAGCAGTCCGTAGGCGTCGCGCAAGGTCTCGATCCCGTAGACGTAGATCCCTTCGACGATGCTGGCCTCGACCGCGTTCTCGCGCGGTACGAAAATCGCGCGCAAGCCCTGCTGCTTTGCCTGGAGGGCGAGAGGCAGGATCCCCTTGATCGGCCGCACCCGTCCATCGAGGGCCAACTCGCCCGCCATGGCGCATTTCCTTAAGGCTCCGTCGGTGAGCGCACCGTTGCGCTCGGGGTCGAGGGAAGCCATCCCGATCGCGATGGGCAGGTCGAAGCTCGGCCCTTCCTTGCGCAGGTCGGCGGGAGCGAGATTGATGGTGATGGCCTTGGCCGGCCAGCGCAGGCCGCTGTTCTTGATCGCGGTCATGACACGGTCGATGCTTTCGCGCACCGCCGCATCGGGCAAACCGACGAGCTTGATCTCGACCTTGCCGACGTCGGAGGCATTGACCTCGACCTCCACCGGCACGGCATTCACCCCATGGACGGCTCCCGAAAAAACGCAGGTCAACGGCATGTCCGGATTGTCCTCAGT
>CAYSZN010000588.1:1605-2821 GCA_964435425.1 uncultured Akkermansia sp.
GAGAAGGAGTAAGAGGCTACGCCATCGAATAGGGATCGATATCCACCGTGACCACGACATCCTCCGGAAAGGAAAGCCCCTTCATCGTCTCACGAATATGCCGGGCCAGAACGCGGGCGCCGGGAGATTTGAGCACGATCTGGAAGCGCCATTGATCGTGCGATTTCACCAGCGGGGACGGCAGCGGCTCGGTCAGGGCGATGCCTTCGGGCAGATGGCGCTGGAGCCGGCCGTGGAGCGTCTTCAGGGAAAACTCCGCCCGCTCGCGGTGCGTCGAACGGACAGTGACGAGGGCGAGATGCGCGAAGGGCGGATGGTGAAAATGCCGCCGCAGCTCCAGCTCGTGCTCGGCGAAGCCCTCGAAGTCGTGATGCCGCGCGAACTGGATCGCCGGATGGTGGGGTGTGTAGGTCTGCACGACCACCTCGCCCTCCAGCTCACCCCGTCCCGCCCTCCCCGCCACCTGGGTGAGAAGCTGGAAGGTGCGCTCGCCCGCGCGGATGTCGGGGATATGGAGTCCGACGTCGGCGTTGAGGACGCCGACCAGGGTCACGTTGGGAAAGTCGAGCCCCTTCGCGATCATCTGCGTGCCGAGGAGGATGTCGATCTTCTTGGCCCGGAAGGCATTGAGGGTGTCGCGGAGCTGGTTCTTCCTCCTCATCGAATCGGTGTCGACCCGGGCGATCCTCGCCGTCTGGAAGACCTGCCGCAGCACTTCCTCGACCCGCTCGGTTCCGTAGCCCGCGTTGACGATGGAGCGGCCGGAGCATTCGGGGCATTGGCGCGGGGGCAGCTGGGCGAAGCCGCAGATGTGGCAGACGAGACGGTCGTCCTCGCGGTGGAAGGTCATCGTCGTACTGCAATGGCGGCAGCTCGCGACATAGCCGCATTCGGGACAGAGGATGTTGCGGGCAAAGCCCCTACGGTTGAGGAAGAGAATCGTCTGCTGTCCCTCGGCGAGACGCTTCTCCATGGCGGAGCGGAGCTTCGTGGAGAGGATGGTCGGTCCCGACTGGCTTTTCCTCCCCTCGTCGCGCATGTCGACGACCCGGATCAGCGGCATCTTGCGGTCGTCGACGCGCAGCCGCATCGTCGCCAGCTCGTATTTCCCCGTCCTGACATTGTTCCACGACTCCAGCGAGGGGGTCGCGCTGGCGAGGACGACGGGGCAACCCTCGATCTGCCCCCGCACCACCGCGATGTCGCGGGCCTGGTA
>CAYSZN010000589.1:0-2810 GCA_964435425.1 uncultured Akkermansia sp.
AGAGAGATGATGGGACCGTAGGCACCGAGCGCCTTGTTCGCCGCCGCGACGAGGAAATGAATCTCGGCCCCGTGGCGTGCGCCGGCGACAAGGAGAGCCTTGCCCTTGGCCGCAGCCAGATCGGCGGCAGCCTCCTTGATCCAGGCAAGATTGAACACCGCCGGAACAAGACGGGAGACAACGGCGTCAGCAAGCCCGGTCAGGGCAGCATCGCCGAGGGCGGTTCCGATCTCCTTCGCGAGCAGAGCGGTCACCGGCAGGATCTGCGAGGCCGCGAGACGGTAGCGGTGGTCGGCCATGCCGCCCGTTTCCGTGAAGGAGGACTCGACCGAATAGAGGCGCCCCATGCCCTCGGCGCGCTCGGGGTCGCGGGTGGAGGAGAACTCGCGGACCGGAGACTCGCCCACCGGCTCCAAGCCGAGGAAATCGCAGTCGAGCGAGAGGATGCGGTCGGCCTTCGTGAAGTTCACCACCGGCAGCACACCCGGTCCGTAGAGAGCGGCAGCCGCGGCCTTGGCTCCAGCCGGAGCAAGCGCCTCGTGGGAGAAATAGCGGATACCCGGAGCCGCCTTGGCAAGATCGACAAGAAGGGCCTTGCGGGTCGGCGAGGTCGAATCCGAAAGCAGCACCCCGACCTTGGCCCCCGACTTGGCCTCGCGGAAGGGAGCGAGGAGGCTTTCCTCGAAATCCTTCGCCGCGGTGCCTTTGCCATCCTTGAGATAGCCCTTGGAGCGATCCTGGTCGTAGAGCTCGAGGATCGAGGCCTGGATGAAGGCGTTCGAAGCCCCATGGTTGGCGGGATGGAGGCGGTTGCCGTCCACCTTGGTCGGACGCCCCTCGAAAGTCGTCACGACGAGCGGATCGCAGCCGAGCCCGCCGAGACGGGGCTTGGCCGAGGAATAGTAGAGAGCCTTGCCGGGAATGACCCACTCGACATGCTCGTTGTAGGGCACGAGATGCTCGAGGGGACGGCTGCACGCCACCCCGAAACCGGCGAGGGCCGTCGAGGCGCCCATCAGCTTCATGAAGCTGCGGCGGGACGTCTCGTCCAGCTCCAGCTCCTGAGCCCCCTGGGGAAACTCGCGCTCCAGCCAGCCCTTGAACTCCGCCGAGCCTTCCAGCTCGCCAAGACTCCGCCAATGGATCCGGGAAGTCTCCTGCTCCTCGGTCGGATGTTGCCACTTGCGCTTCATTCCAAATTCGTGTCGTTCCGGGTCTCGGGATCAATCAATGGTGGCAGGCGGCGCAGTCCTGCGGAGGATGGACCCCCCAGGCCTTCTGCAGATGGGCTCCGATCAGCTCGCGGTCCCAGGCCTTGCCGACGTCCGCCTTCTTGAGATCCTCCGCCGGCGTGGCCGTCTTGCCCGCGACATAGGCGTAGAAGGCATCGGCATCGAGGTCTTCCGCCTTCCAGTCCAGATTGGTGATCTGGTCCAGAGGACGTAGCACCTTCTCCGGGCTGCGGTGACAATCGAGACACCAGCTCATGCTCAGGGGCTTGGCGTGGTAGACCACCGGCATCTCGTCGACACGGCCGTGGCACTCGACGCAGCTGACGCCGCGGTTCACGTGGGCCTCGTGGCTGAAGTGGGCGTAGTCGGGCACCTTGTGGATCTGGATCCACTCGATCGGCTGTCCCGTGTATCCTTCGTAGTTCTCATCCATCGCCTGCCGCAGCGGCTCCAGTTTCGGCGAATCGGACTTCACCTTCCCCGGACCGTGGCAGCTCCAGCAGACCTGGGCGGCCGGAATGTTCGAGTGGGGCGAGTTCTCCACATGGCTGTGGCAGTATCGGCAGTCCATCCCGAGCTGGCCCGCGTGGAGGCTGTGGTCGAAAGGAATCGGCTGCTGCGGCATGTAGCCCACCCGCGTGTATTTGGGAGTCCAGGAGTACCAGGCGACGGCCATGACGCACGTTCCAAGCGCGCCGAGGCACACAAGGATTTTAATCGCCAAGAGGTTCGTCCAACGGGGAAAAATGTTGCCCATGTCGTAGCGGGAGAATGGTCACTAAATCGCTTGTGAAAAATTTCACAAGCGATTTTTCGGAGGAAAAGCGCCCTTTCCGGAAGGAATTGGGACGGGAGGAGGAAAAGACGGTGCGGGCGGGGTAAACCGCTGCGGAGGAATGGGCGAGACGACCGGAAGGGAGGCCCGATCGACCGCCAGGTTTTGGAGTGCGGTGGTCCTCCGCCGCTTTGGGAGAAGAGTGGCGACTTCCACCAAAGCCCGTTCCGGAGTTGCCGTCACCGATGCGAACGGACGAACCCAAAAGCGGCGGAGGACCACCACACTCCAAAACGCTGCCGCGCGAATTCGGCTCCCGAGGACTGGGGGAAAGGCTCTCCTACTCGACTCCCGATTGACCGCACAACCCTATCGGCGAACACTGGCCTCAAGGGCGGAACTCGCCGACCTGACCGTTGTAGGGGTTGACCTGGAGGCAGAAATAGTTGTCGGGACTGCTGGACTGCATGGCTCCTTCGCCCTGCACCAGAGTGATGTACCAGGTGTCCTTACTCGCCGTGCGGTGCGGGAGGTCGGTGGATCCGTCGGGACGGAAGCGGAAGGCGACGTATTCGGTGGAGACCAGAGCGGATCCCTGTCCCACCGGCACTTCGGCACGGCCGATCCTGGGAGAATCGAATCCGTAGCGCTTGTCTTCCCGGGTCGCGCCGCCGCTCCCGGCGTTCAGGAGCGTGCTCAGCCTGTCATGGATGGCGACGGGAGGCCGGATGCGGAAGAACGTGCTGATCGGAACGAGCTGCCCCTCCAGATCGTACTGGTACAATTGATAGGCCCGGAAGACC
>CAYSZN010000590.1:0-2802 GCA_964435425.1 uncultured Akkermansia sp.
CGACAATTTCTGCGCCCACCTCGACGAGGCGCTCGCCCGCGCGGAGAGTCTCCTGCAAAAGGGCCGCGACGAACCGGCCTGAGCCAGCCGCATCGTCCCGGGGACGGCGGAGCGATGCGGAAAGAGGGCGCTGCTGCTGTCGATGCATAGGATGCATTGTTCGGCGTTCCTCGCGCGAGACACGGGGGCATCACGGCGAAGCCGTTGTTTGCATCGTCGTGCCTGCCTCGGATGAGGCACCTGGAATGAGAACGTAAGTTCCGTCGGGTTCTTGCTTCACCCGTGCTTTGGATAGATCGATCCCATTGGGATATGTTTCCGCCAACCGCTCTTCGGGAGTCTTCCGCTTCTCGACACGGTAAGCCGGATCCTCCTTGATTCGAATCTTTCGGCGCCGAGCATCTGATGTTCCTTTGTAGGTTCTTCGTTCAAACTCGAACTCGTTTGGCAAAAGCAGTTCCTCGCGAGGAACTTTGTAGCCCTTGTAGCCATCGGACTCCGTTCCAGGAATCCAGAACCCTAGATCAAAGAGAACAAACTGGTCGAAATGGTGATGACGGCGTGTGCTGCCGGTATAGTAGAGCGATTGGGTGAAGAACCCCCGCGTGTCCTGGATCGCTTTCAGCTCGGACACGTTTACTGTGCTGGCACATCCCGAGAGGAATGCCGAAAAGAGGATCAAAAGCACACCTGATTTCATTTCCGGGGTGGTGACCATCCAGGAGATGCCGAAGGCGTCGAAGACGTGGTGGACCTCGGCGACGTCGGGCAAGCGAACAAGCGAGCAGGCACAATCGCTATCATGGCAGCATTGCTATAACGCCGCGTCTTTTGAGTCAATGGCAAATTCAAAAAGTCCCTCCACAGACTTCCAATCTCATCCAATCCGGCTCCGGCGAGTAAGGCCTTCAGGAGGGCGGGGGCTCAACACAAGGCCGCGCTTATCGTCCTCCGCGCGTCTCGTCCCAGTAGCGTTGGGGCGTTGCCACGGTTGTCCCGATACTGGCCGCTTCGGCGGCTGCGGTCAATTCCGCGACCCACGAACGGCGATCCTTTTCGCCAAGGTCTCTTCGCACCCGTTCGCTGAAACGGGCCTTGGCTTCACAAGGTCTTTCTATCATGCTTCCACAGTGGTCACATCCACTCCACCCGTCAATCCGCCTTTCCTGCCAGGCAAATCACTTTTCCCCGTTAAAACCCAAGCGAAACTGGAGATAAGAAAGCAAAACCCCGCCATGTCCCCCGCCGAAGCCGACCGCCACCGCGCCTTTCTGCGCCAGTTCACCGCCAGCGAGGCGGCGATCCGGTCCTTTGTGCGCCGTCTCGTGCCTGCGCGCGCCGATGCGGACGACATCATGCAGGAGGTCTCCGTGGTGCTGTGGGAGAAATTCGACACCTTCCGCGAAGGCGGAAATTTCCGGGCCTGGGCCTTCGGGGTGGCCCGCTACGAGGTGCTCGCGTGGCTCCGCGACAAGGGGCGCGACCGTCTCGTCCTCAGCGAGAAGGCGGTCGAGCTGCTCGGGGCCGAGGCGGAGTCGCACGAGCCGCGTCTCGCCCGCCAGCGCGAGGCGCTCGAGCACTGCATCGCGGCGTCGGCCCCGGCGCAGCGCGACCTGCTCCTGCGCGCCTACGAGCCCGGTGCTCGCATCGCGGCGCTCGCGCGGGAGAGCGGCCGCACCGAACCGGGCTTCTACCAATGGCTCTACCGGATGCGCAAGCTGCTCCTCGACTGCATCCAGCGCACCCTCGCGAAGGAGGAATGGTCATGAACGACTCGCTCGAAAGACAGTTCCATTCGTATCTCGACGGCACGCTATCGTGCGAGGGGCTTGCCGAGCTCAATACCGCTCTCGAATCCAGCCCGGAGGCTCGGCGCGAGTTTGCCGAACTGCTCGATCTCGATACCTCGCTCGGGGCGATGGCCAAGGGACATGCGGTCGAGGCGGAGACGGCCGTGGCCCGCGTTTCTCCGGTGGCAGGGTGGAAGGCGGCCTTCGCCCTCGCGGCTTCGGTCGTGTTGGCGGCGGGCGCCCTGTGGTTCTGGCAGGGAACTTCGAGAGCCTTCGCCCTCGTCGAAGGGAGCACCGGGGCGACTGGTCTCGCTCCGAGCGAGCGCCTGCGCGACGAAACCCGCGAGATCGCCGAGGGCACTGTGACGCTGCGCACCCGGCGGGGAGCCGAGGTCGTGATCGAGGCCCCCGCCGTCTTCCGCTTCGAGTCGCCGCAGCGCCTGCATCTCGTGAAAGGACGGCTCGCCGCCGATGTGCCGCCTCCGGCGAAGGGCTTCACCGTGGTCACTCCCGACGGCGATGCCATCGATCTGGGGACGCGCTTCGGCATCGACGTCAACGAAGGCGGCGGATCGGAAATCCACGTTTTCGAGGGCGAAGTCGTGGCCCATGCTCCCGGACTCGGCGATCCGCGCAGTCTGCGAGGAGGCGAGGCTCTCGCCATGAGCGAAGGCGGCGGCGACGTCCGCGAGCTGCGCAGCGCCGCCTTCATCCAGTCCGACGAGCTGCCCGCTCTCCGCGCCGCGCTCGCCGCGGGACAGGAGGCCCGCGCTACCGCTGCGACCGAATCGCTGCGGAGCGATCCCGGGCTTGTCTCCCTGATCACTTTCGAGGACGAGGCCCGCCTTCCCGGCGTCCATCGGATCGTGCAGGGGCGCTGGCCTGGCTCCCGCGCCGCCGAGTTCGTCGAGATCGGCGACCATCTCCGGCTCGTCCTCGGCGAGGGGCGCGACTTTCCCCAGCTGACCTTCGCGGCGTGGGTGCGTCTCGACCGGCTCGGCGCGCCCTATCA
>CAYSZN010000591.1:0-1275 GCA_964435425.1 uncultured Akkermansia sp.
GCTTGAGCTTCGAAAAGACGGGATCCTCCGTCGTCGTCACGCCAGGAGTCGGGACGAGCGTGCCCGAGTCCTTCGTCCATTCGTAGAAATCGTAGGAGGATCTCGGCAGCTCCTCCATCCCATAGCGGGACAGGGCGGCCTGCACCGTTCCGGAGCAATCCATGCCCCCCTTCTCCGGCGAGTTCGAGCCGAAGCGGTAGCCGAGCTTCCTCTTAGTCAACTCCAGCGCGACCTCGATCAGCTTCCTCACTTCCGGCACCTCGGTCTCGTACTCGACCAGATCGGCGGGGTCGATCGTCGCCGTCGCGACCTTCTCCGCGACCGCCGCCCCCGGACCCAGCAGGGCCGCCACGAAGATCCACAGGAGTTGGATCGACCGTCTCACAATGAGAACGCTACACCCCGGCGTGGCCCGGCGCAAGGTAGGACGCAAAATCCTAAAGCCACTGGCACGCCCCGCGATTTTCGCTATGCTCGGAGCATGTCCCATCGACTTTTCCGATCCGCCGACGCCGTCTTCATCGAATCCACCGACGCTCCCGGTCTTTTCCGCCACGCCGGAGCGGACTTCTCCTTCGACGCCCTCTTCACCTCCTCCTCCCCCGCCGACGACGTCGTGGCGCTCTACGAGGCCGGATCGGAAGACGTTTCCTTCAATCCCGCGATCCCCTACCAAGCGCCCATCGGCGACCAGGAGGTCTGGGCCTCCGGCGTCACCTACTACCGCAGCCGCTCCGCACGCATGGAGGAGGCGGAAAAGGCGGGGGGCGACATCTTCTACGACAAGGTCTACGAGGCGCCCCGCCCCGAGCTTTTCTTCAAGGCCACCGCCGCCCGCACGCGGGGCCATCTCGACCACGTCGGCATCCGCAGCGACTCGACCTGGGACGTGCCCGAGCCCGAGTTCACCCTCGCGATTAACCACGAAGGCAAAATCTTCGGCCACACCATCGGCAACGACATGAGCTCGCGCTCCATCGAGGGCGAGAATCCGCTCTACCTGCCCCAGGCGAAGAACTACACCGGTGCCTGCGCTCTCGGCCCCTGCCTCGTCGTCGGACCGACGCCCGCGCCGGAGACGAAGATCTCCATTTCCATCGCACGCGGTGGCGAGACTGTTTTCACCGGCGAGACCTCGCTCTCGCAGATCAAGCGGAGCTTCGAGGAGCTCGCGGGATGGCTCTTCCGCTGCAACCGTTTCCCGAAAGGAGCCTACCTCATGACCGGCACCGGCATCGTGCCCGAGAGCGATTTCACGCTGCATGAGGGCGACGA
>CAYSZN010000591.1:1375-2799 GCA_964435425.1 uncultured Akkermansia sp.
TAAGAGCAAGAGTAAGGAGTAAGAGTGCTTGCGCAATGAATCCGCTCCTCGACTCCCGCGACGAATCCATCTACACCCTGCGGACCAAAGCCCCCGGTCCCAGCGGAATCCTGCCCTTCACCAAGGAGCAGCTCGCGACCCACCCCAGCGGCCACCTTTTCGGCTGGACGCAGAACGTGGGCATGGGCTGGCCCGCCGACAAGGTCGCGGGCGGCGACTACCTCATCCTCAGCACCCAGGGCGGCATCCGCGAACCGGACGGCACCCCTGTCGCCCTCGGCTACCACACCGGCCACTTCGAGGTCGGCCTGCTCATGGAGGAGGTCGCGAAGACGATCACCTCGCTCGGTGGCGTGCCCTTTGCCGGCTTCGTCAGCGACCCTTGCGACGGGCGCAGCCAGGGCACCGACGGGATGATGGATTCCCTCCCCTACCGCAACGACGCGGCCACCGTCTTCCGGCGGCTCATCCGCTCGCACCCGACCCGGAAAGGCGTCGTCGGCGTGGCCACCTGCGACAAGGGCCTGCCCGCGATGATGATGGCCCTCGCCTCGGTCCACGACCTGCCCACCGTGCTCGTGCCCGGCGGCGTCACCCTGCTGAGCGAGGACACCGACGAGGACCTCGGCCGCATCCAGACCATCGGAGCGCGCTACGCCCAGGGCACCCTGAGCTACGCCGACGCGGCCGAGGCGGGCTGCAAGGCCTGCGCCTCGCCCGGAGGCGGCTGTCAGTTCCTCGGCACCGCCGCGACGAGCCAGGTCGTCGCGGAGGCTCTCGGCCTGACCCTGCCCCACGCCGCCCTCGCGCCCTCCGGCGCGGACATCTGGCGCGACATGGCGCGGCGCTCCGGGGCCGCCGTCGTTACCCTGGAAAAACGCGGCCTCGCGACCAAGGACATCCTCACCGAAGCCGCCATCGAGAACGCTCTCGCCGTCCACGCCGCCTTCGGCGGATCGACGAACCTCATCATGCACCTGCCTGCTATCGCCCACCAGGCCGGGCTGCGCAGGCCCACGGTCGAGGACTGGCGTCGCATCAACGCCCTCGTCCCGCGCCTCGTCGATGCCCTGCCAAACGGACCGCGCCACTACGCGACGGTGCAGGTCTTCCTCGCCGGTGGCGTGCCCGAGGTGATGCTGCATCTCCGCGAGGCCGGACTCCTCCGTCTCGACGCCCTCACCGTCTCGGGCAAGCCCCTCGGGGAAATCCTCGACTGGTGGGAGCGATCCGAGCGCCGCCTCCGCCTCCGCGAGAAGCTCGTCCAGCTCGATGGCATCGATCCTGACAATGTCATCATGTCGCCCTCCGTCGCCGCCTCGCGCGGACTCACCTCGACCGTGACCTTTCCCGGAGGCAACCTCACGCCCGAGGGATCGATCATCAAATACACCGCCATCGACGAGGCCGGGGTCGATGGCGGT
>CAYSZN010000592.1:0-2797 GCA_964435425.1 uncultured Akkermansia sp.
CTGCGCGGTCAGGCCCAACTGCGCGGCGCTGAGCATGACGGAACGGTTCAGCTTCTCGATGGAGCCGATCTGCTGGCGCGGGATCATCTGAGTGAGGCCGCCCATGCTTGTGACGATGGTGGGGTTGCCCTCCTGGATGACGAGGCCGTGGATGGTCTTGCCCTCCTTCGTCAGAATCGCGGAGCCGTCGAAGCCGTGGGCGATGTCGGCGCTGGGATCGACGAGGCTGCGGGCGACGACCTCGGCGGTCTGCGTTCTCCCCCAGCCGTCGAGGGGCGGGCCGACTTGCACCCCGAGGCCGCCGATCTCATGGCACATGATGCAGCGGGCGGCGGTGGCCTTGCCGCGCTCGGCGTCGCCCTCCAAGGCGAGCACCGCCTCGACGGTGAGGGCAGCGCGCTGCGCCTCGTCGGGGGCGGGGATCATGACTTCCTGGATCACGATCTTGTCGGGATCGTAGATGCCGCGGGCCTTCAGCTCCTCCATCAGGCCGTGGTCCTTCCAGTCGTTGTTGACGCGGTTCATGAGCCACCAGACGGCGTGGGCCTTCAGCGGGGTGTCGAGCTGGGCGGCGGTGAGCATGGCGGTGGCGGCGCCCTTCGTGCGGATGAAGGCGATGGCGTCGAGGGACTGCTGACGGCGCGGCAGGGGAAGGGTCTCGCTGCGCACGCGGGTGAGGAAGTCCTCGATCGCGGCGACGGGATGGAGCCTCCACGCGATGTCGGCGAAGGGCTCGCTCCAGAGGCGCGGATCGTCGTTGCCCATTTCGCCTTTCACGGCGGCATAGACTTCGGCCTCCTTCCCGGTCGCGCCGGTGCCGAAGGCTTCGAGGTAGCTGCGGTCCTTGCCGTCGTAGCCTTTGGCCACGGCGACGAGAAGGTCCCTTGCGAGGTCGAAGGAGGCGTCGCGCATGGCGAGGGCGACCTCGCGGCGCACGGCGGGATGGGGATCCCCGGCGAGGTCGGCGGCGCTGCCGGAGATGTCGAGCCCGGCGCGGCGCATGGCGCGGAAGGCGGCGATCTTGCGCTCGGGCGTGGACTGGTCGGCGGGATAGCCGGCGACGCGAGGGCCGCTGATGCCGAGCTGGTAGAGCAGGTGGATGGCGCGGCCCTGGATGTAGGGATTCGGATCGTCGAGGAGGGCGGCGACGGGTTCGAGGGCGGCGCGGCCTTTCGCCTTGAGGCCTTGGAAGCCGATGGCGCGGACGTTCACGGCGGGTGACTTCAGCGCCTCGATCAGGCCCTCGACCGTAGAGGGTTCGATCTTCGGCACGACAGGGTTGAATCCCTTCGGCGCGATGCGGTAGACCGCGCCGGAGCAGGTCTCGTCGAGGTCCTGGTGGCCGCCGACGCGGGGGTCGTACCAGTCGGTGACGTAGAGGGCTCCGTCGGGCCCGACAGCGATGTCGGAGGGGCGGAAGAGGGTGCGCACTTCGTTGCTCACGCTGGACGAGCCGCCGAGGAAGTCGGACCCGGCGAACTCGCCCGAGGGGTTGCTGGTCAGGAAGTCGGTGCGCTCCAGCTTGAAGCCGGCCCCTTCCAGCTTCGGCTGGTAGCCGAAGACGACGTTGCGCCCCGCCTCGCAGGCGAGGAAGGTACCGATCCATTTTTCGCCGAGGGCACCGTTCTCGTAGAAGACGTTGCCCGTGGGCGAGCCGCCGCCGTAGACGTCGCCGGCGGGGGCGATGCCGGGATCGTCCTGCCGCCACTCGGCCACGGCGATGGTCTGGCCGGGGCGCTTGTCGGCCTGCCAGGTGCGCTGGCCATCGTTGGAGGCGAAGCCGAAGTTGGCGTATTCCATCACCCAGGAGACGCGGCAGGCGGGCGGGTCGTCGTTGTCGTTCTGGAAGACGTCGCCGAGGGAGGTCACGGACTGCTCGTAGGCGTTGCGGTAGTTGTGCCCGATGATCTCGGCGTGGGTGCCGTCGGGATTCATGCGCACGGTGAAGCCGCCGGTGTAGAGGTGGCCGTCGTCGCTCGGCGTGCCCGCGAGGGCGGCGGCGTTGTGGGGGAACTGGAAGGGGCCGATGGGTCCGGGCCGGTAGGGGCCGTAGATGGTGAAGGTCTTGCCCGACTTGTCGGTGAAGCGCCCGCCGCAGTTGCCGGAGTTGAAATACCATTTCCCGTCCGGTCCGACGGTGACGGAGTGGAGGGAATGGTCGTGGTTCTGCCCGCTGAAGCCGGTGAGGAGGACCTCGCGCTTGTCTTTTGCGGGGTCGAATTTCAGGTCGCGGTCGACGTCGGTGTAGACGAGGAGGTGGGGCGGCTGGGAGACGACGATCTGGTTGTCGATCACGGCGACGCCGAGCGGGGCGATGAGGAGAGGCTCCTGCACGAAGGTGTGGCTGCTGTCGCATTTTCCGTCGCCGTCGGTGTCCTGTAGCACGACGATGCGGTCGCCCTCGGGCTGGCGGGTGTGGTGGTTGCGGTAGCGCACGCCCTCGGCCACCCAGATCCGCCCGGCGTGGTCGATGTCGAGGTTGGTGGGGTTGTAGAGATGCGGCGAGGAGGCCCAGAGGGTAACCTCGAGGCCTTCGGGCACGACGAAGAGGTCGCCGGGGACGGTTTCGGCGGGGGCCTCGGGGTAGACCTTGGCGGCCTCCTGTGCGGTGGCGGGGAGGGATGCGAGGAGGAGGGAGAGGACGAGCGGTCTCTTCATGGCAGGGGGATCGGGCGGAAAGCGGACGGTTCCCCATTGAAACCGGGCCTTCAAGCGCAGGTCAAGCCCGGATCGCGCCGGGGAGCGGAAAGCGCGGGGGTGACCGGTAGGTCGGGGCGGTGTCCGAGGAGTATTTAAC
>CAYSZN010000593.1:0-1148 GCA_964435425.1 uncultured Akkermansia sp.
CGGATGAGCTGCGCTTCGTGGTCCGCACCGACTTCTCCGCGTCTCCGGCGAAGCCCGAACCGCTCCGCGTCTCGTCCACGGAGGTGGGGCGAGTCGCCCACCGGATCGATTTCGAGCTGGCGGCCGGTCCCGCACTGGGCAAGCCGGTCGGGGGCGTGCGCAGCGAGACGCTCCGGATCACGGCCGACCGTGGCGGTGCCTCGGGCAAGGGATATGCCTACGAGGGCCATGTCCTCGTCGAGCTCGAGGCCTTCCGCATCGAGGCCGCCTCGGTGCGTCTCACGGCTCCGGGCGAGGAGCCTCTCCTCGCCAACCGCGTCCGAGTGACCCGTTCCGAACCTGCCTGCGTGGCCGAGGCGGACCATTTGAGCTTCGATCCTGTGTCGGGCAGCCTTGTCCTCACCGGCGTGAGCCGCGTCGAGACCGACAAGGGCCTCCTCGCCCATTTCGCCCCGTCCGACCGCCTTGTCCTGTCGGGAGGCGGGTTTTCCGTCGAGAGCGGTGCGGTGGAGAGGTGATTGGCGGGTGTGGCGTGGTGCCTCGGCGGGCACGACGGAGCGTGCCCCTCCAGCGCAAGCGTTGTGCGGTGGCGTATTAGTCGTGCCAGGCCAGAAGGTGCCGTTCGCCTTGGTAGGGCCAGTCCTCCGCTCTCTGCGCGAGGCTGTGACGCACGGGATTTTCCCGGATGTAGTCCCATTTTGCGGAGTAGGAGTCACCAGTGCGCAATTGACGGTCCCAGGCGTCGCGCTGCCATTGCAGTCTTCCCATGCCTTGAGGCCAACGTCTGGAAACGATGGATTTCCAATAGGCGATCCACTTGCGGAGGTCGGGCGAATCGGGCGATGCCGGGGCGGCGAAGAGGTGCATGTGGTCGGGAAGAATCACATACCGTCCGACGAGCCAGGAATCGGCTTCGTCCCATGCGGAGATTATCAAACGATGGACCGTCGGCTCGGCGAGCAAGGGGACGCGGTTCTTGGTGCAGATTGTGAGGAAAACGATGACGCTCCGATTGTGGTGATGTTGCCAGGAAGGGCGGGCGGGATACCGGCGTTCGGGGAGGTCGGATTCCGCAGGCATAGATGGCGATACCCTGCTGCGGCGTGGACATCAACCCAATTTGTGTGGTATGCCCGATAGTTGCATCT
>CAYSZN010000593.1:1158-2792 GCA_964435425.1 uncultured Akkermansia sp.
CCTTCGGCGGGCACGACGGAGCGTGCCCCTCCACGGTGACGAAGCGCGCGTCTCACGCCTTCGTCAGCACCTCGCCGGGGAAGGGCTCGAAATCGGAGGGCACGCCGGGAAAGTTCTCCTCGCGGAACCGGCTCCAGGTCTTCTTCGTCTCCTCCGAGAGGACGGCGTGCATGTCCTCCATGCAGTCGATGCAGATCATCGCGCTGTCGAGGAGCCGGTCGCCCTGGCAGACGCCCGCAAGGCCAAATTCCTCGTCCCGCGCCTCGGCGCGGGTCCGTTCGCAGAAAGCGCAGTCGTCGAAGCCGCTCACGTCGCGGAGCCGCTCCTGCTGGAAGCGGGCGAGGTTCCGCTTCGACTCTTCCGAGGACTCCTCCAGCATCCGCATCAGGCAGGGCATGCAGAGGGCGTATTCGATCACGACCTCGCCCTTCTTGAAGTTCTTCGAGATGCGGTAGCCTTCCTCGAAGTCGGCGAGGGATTCGCCGCAGCGGGTGCAGACGAGGAAGGGGCGCTCCTCGTAGAAGGAGTGGAGCCACTCGGGAATCGGGTCGCCCGGGGGAGGTTCGTTGCTCATGCAACCCTGTTGGGTGGAGGTCCTGACCCTATTCCGTCCAGCCCTCGTTCCAGAGGATGTGCGTCCCGGTCTTGCCGGGCAGGGCGAGGTCGGGGAAGCCGTTGCCGTCGAGGTCGGCGACCCGGATCTGGAGGCCGATGCCCGGGGCTTCGCCGCTCGGACCGGTGTGGCTGAGGTGCTTCGTCCAGGTCTGGCCTTCGGGATTCCAGTCGTAGTAGTGGACGGTGACCGGATCGTGCTCGCCGGGATCGTTGCCGGAGTGGGCGAAGTAGCGCATCCCGGTGATCAGCTCGGGTTTCCCGTCGCCGTCGATGTCCTCCCAGGCGAGGGCGTGGGCCTGGGAGAATTTCTTGTCGATGAGGTGCTGCCGCCAGGTCGTCATGCCGTTGGACTGCGGCTCGAGTTGCTCGTGCCAGTAGAGGCCGTAGTTGTGGCCGTCGCCCCAGACGAGGTCGTTGCGCCCGTCGCCGTTGAGGTCGAGAACGAGGACGGGGCAGCTCGCGTGGGGCAGGTCGAAGTCCTTGTGCCAGGTCCAGAGGCCGGAGAAGGGGCCGTCCTTGGGGCATTCGTACCAGCCTTGGCCGAAGACGATGTCGTCGAGACCGTCGCCGTTGATGTCGCCGAAGCCCATGCCGTGGCTGTTGCCGCTTTTGGAGACGAGGTGCTTTTCGGCCTTCACCTTGCCGTCCTCGCCGCGGACGAGGCGGTAGATCTCCATGGGATTGGCCGCGACCCAGGAGTTCACGATCCATTCCGGAACGCCGTCCTTGTCGAAGTCGTGGAGAAAACTGGCCTCGTTTGCCTTGATGCCGGTATCGACCAGTTCGTGAACCTTCCAGCTTTCGACGTCGTGGTTTCCGGTGCCAGGGTTTTCATACCAGTTCAGCACGGGCAGGGTGAAGGCGATGGAGAGGATGTCGAGATCGCCGTCGCCGTCCATGTCGAAGAGGTGCTCGCCGCAGCTCTGCATGTAGTCCTTGCCGAAGGGGAGGATCTTGCGCACGGGCCGGGGCTTGAAGTCGGGGGCGGCATACCAGAACTCGCCGGCGGTGATGTCGGC
>CAYSZN010000594.1:0-2791 GCA_964435425.1 uncultured Akkermansia sp.
CCGGACGCCCCGTCCTCCACGGCGTCAGCTTCTCCGCCGAGGCCGGACAATGCGTCGCCATCGTCGGGGCCACCGGCAGCGGCAAGAGCACCGTCGCCGGTCTCGTCGCCAAGTTCCATCTGCCGGAGAGCGGTGCCGTCCTCATCGACGGACACGACACCCGCGCCCTCTCCAGCCCCTGGCTCCACCGCCATCTCGGCATCGTGCCGCAGCAGAACCACCTTTTCGGAGGCAGCATCCTCGAGAACATCCGCGTCGTGAAGCCCGGCGCGAGCCGCGAGGAAGTCCGCGAGGCGCTGGCGAGGCTCGACTGTCTCGAAACGATCGAGGCGATACCGCAGGGGCTCGACGCCGAGGTCGGCGAGCGTGGCTCCGGCCTGTCGCTCGGCCAGCGCCAGCTCGTCTGCTTCGCCCGGGCCATGATCGCCGATCCGCGGATTCTGATTTTGGACGAGGCGACCAGCGCGATCGATCCGCTGACCGAGGCAAGGACCCAAAAGGCGATGCGACTGCTGATGGCGGGGCGGACGAGCTTCGTGCTGGCGCACCGTCTCAGCACGCTACGGCACGCCGATTGGGTCGTAGTGATGGGGGATGGTCGGGTGGTGGAGCAGGGGGAACCGGGCGAGTTGATCGAGAAGGGCGGGGCGTTTGCGGAGCTGTGGGGGCGGGCGGTGGGGTGAATCTTTCGGATTCCCTTTCTCTGCGCTACCGTTTGGACAAGCCGGGAAATGGCACGCGCCTAGTCCGTCTGAAGCCCGAACTCACCCTCCTCCTTCTTCCGCGATCTTCTCCTCCACAACAATACCCTCCGGCACCGGCTCTCCCATTCCGATCAATGCCTCCTTCGCCGCCTGACGCACGCGGTAGTTCCGCCGTTCGTAGTCTTGGGCTCCTCTGACGAGCACGCGGTCCCGGATTGATAGCTGATAGCCCGGATGCCTCGGTAATACCAGAAATACCTCTCGGCGACGGATAGCCCTCGTGAAAATCAAACGACCGGCCCCACGCAGGAGCGCGCGGGACCGGCCGCTGAGGGGAGGGGGATGTTGAGGGCAGGGCGGATCGATCAGTCGACTGCGTCCTCGATTTTCTTGCCGACCTTCTTCAGGGCCTTGCCGGCCTCGTCGGCTCCGCGCTCGACGGCTTTCACGGTGGTGCGGGCCGCTTTCTTGGCGCCGCGTCCGATCTCTTCGGCAAGCTCCTCGAGATTTTCTCCCGGGGCCGGGGCCGTAGGTTGCGTGCGGCGGTTGGCGGCCGTGCCGGAGCGCGTCCCGTCGGCGGGATTCGAGGCGATCTCGCCGTCGAACCCATCGGGATTCGCGATCGCGATGACGCCCTGGGCGATGCGGTCGCCGGCGTCTCCGGTCGGCTGGGTGCCCTTGTCCTCGCCCGCATGGACGATCACAGCGCGGCCGACGATCGCATCCTCGCTGCCAACGAGGGAAAGATCACGGACCGTCAGGACGAGATTGGCATTGCCCTCGGCATCGGCCTGGAGGTTGCCGAAATCGCCGGGGTGCTTCTCTTCCGAATCGGGAAGTCCATGGGCGGTTCCCCTCGGATTGAAATGGGAACCGGCGCTGGTGCCGTCGGGTGCCGAGATGTCGCCGAACTCATGGATATGGATGGCGTGCTTCGCGTTTGGGTTCAGGCCGGAGAGGCGGGCGGTGACGCGGACCTGGTCATCCTCAAGCGCTTCGAAGGTGACGATTCCGCGGGCCTGGTTTCCCTCGGTCGGCGAGAGGACGGCGACGAGGTTGGGGACGATCGCCACCTCCACTTCGTTTCGTTGGGCGTCGGCAGCAGCGGCCGGGGCGGCGGGCTCTACGGGATCGACCACGGCGGCCTCGGGGGACTGATTCGGAGGAACCTGGCCAAGGAGAGCCGGAGCCGCTCCCAGAGAAAGGCTGATCGCAACCACGGCGAAGGGAATGGGGGAAGGGTGTGTTTTCATGGGGCTCAGGAGGGTTTTGGGTTTCACCCAATAGGGTTCAGCACGCTTCCTGCCGCCTTAGGGGATCAAATTTCAAGCTTCTTAAGATGAGTGGGTTGTGGATTCCGAAGGATCGGGTGCGAGTCCATTTGGCAAGAGCCCGAACGGGCGCTCTGCAAGGCCGGACCGTGCATGTTGCAGGATCGCGGCACCTTCGTCGGCTCCGTTCCACCAGAGCGATGCCATGCGCCGAGATCAAGGGTTGTCCAACCTGCGGGGGGGCACTACAATCGGGCCAGACGACGCCCTATTCGACCCCATGAGCCAGCGCAACCCACTCGAACTGCACGGAGAGGCGAACATTCCCGCCGGTGGCATCCTCGTGGTCCCGAACCGGCTCGCCTTCCAGGATCTGCTCCATCTCGAGAAGCGGTTCGAGGGACGCAAGCTCGTCTACCTCATCGACAGCAGCCTCGACTACGACCCCCTCCTCCAGGCGCATCTGGAGAAGGAGGACACCCACGCGGTCGAATTCTCCTCCGACGAGGCCTCCAAGGCCGTTTTCAAGAAGGAGCTCCACCAGTATCTCGCCGACGGCAGCGTCGTCCTCTTTGTTCCCGGCATCGCCCATACCCGGCCGGGGCAGATGATGTCGATTCCGTCGGAGATTCTCAAGTTCCTCACCAGCGTCGGGGCGCCGGTCCTGCCTCTCTTCGTCGACCATCCCGAGGAGACGGCCCTCGGCACGGAGCGGCGTGCGGAGATCGAGCGCCTCGTCCTCTCCTTCGGCGAGCCCCTCCAGCGCGAGGCGGCGAACCTGGCGAACTTCACCGAGAATCTTCTCATCGCCGCCGA
>CAYSZN010000595.1:0-2789 GCA_964435425.1 uncultured Akkermansia sp.
CATGGCGCAAACTTCAATCGGCCAGCGTATCTGGTCAACGACCTTGCATCGCGGATGCGCGGTAGGGGAAAATCCGAAATCTGACGCTCGAAATCCGAATGGAGGCCTCCGGCGACCGCTGATTGGCGCTGATTCCCGCTGATTTTTTTGGCACAGGGGAAATCTTTCTACCCAACAATCTTTCTGCCCCATTTCCGTCGCGACAGGGGGAAGGGCAAAAAGATTTGGGGTAGAAAGATGGGGGGGAAAGGCAGCAGGGACCGTTGACTCCCACAGCAGGCAAGGCCAACCTGAAACTTGAAACCTTGAACCTGAAACTGAACACTCGCTTCGCCCCCAGTCCGACGGGCCAGCTCCACAAAGGGCACGCCTTTTCCGCGCTCGCCGCCCACGAACTGGCGCGGCAGGCGGGCGGGCGCTTCCTCTTGCGCATCGAGGACATCGACCCGACCCGCTGCACCCGCGCGAACGCGGAGCAGATCCTCGAAGATCTCGCCTGGCTCGGGCTCGAATGGGAGGAGCCGGTGCGTTTCCAGAGCGAGCACCTCGACGACTACGCCGCCGCCGCGGCCCGCCTCCAGGAGCGCGGCCTGCTCTATCCCTGCTTCTGCACCCGCAAGGACATCCAGCGCGAGGTCGAGCGGGCCGGGCAGGCCCCGCACGGAAGCGAAGGCCCACTCTATCCCGGCCTCTGCCGCCGCCTCTCCGACGATGAACGCGCCGCCCGCCTCGCCTCCGGCGAGCCCCACGCCCTGCGTCTCGATCTGGAAAAGGCCCTGTCCTTCGCAGAATCCGGTCTCGCCTGGCACGACACCCTTCATGGTCCGCAAGCGGCCTGGCCCGAGCTGCTCGGCGACGCCGTCCTCGTGCGCAAGGACATCGGCACCAGCTACCACCTCGCCGTGGTCGTGGACGACGGACTCCAAGGCATCACCGACATCGTCCGCGGCGTAGATCTATTGGAAGCCACCCATCTCCACCGCGTCCTCCAGGCCCTCCTCGACCTGCCGACGCCGACCTACCACCACCACGCCCTCCTCACCGACGTCTCCGGCAACCGCCTCGCCAAACGCGACCGCTCCATCACCTTGCGCAGCCTCCGCGAGGCGGGCATGAATCCGGCAGAACTCCGGGCAGAGCTCGGCTTCGCCACAGCAACTTGAAACTGAACGCTTGAAACTGAACACTTCCCCCATGGAATTCCACCCCATCGCCCGCTCCGAAGAGCTCGAGGAAGGAAAAGGCCGCCCCTACCGGATCGAGGGCCATGCCATCGCCCTCGTCCGCTACGAAGGCGTCGTCCACGCCCTCGAGGACATCTGCCCCCATGCCGACGCGCCCATCGCCCTCGGCCCGGTCGAGAACGGATGCATCGCCTGCCCCTGGCACTACGCCGAGTTCGACCTGAAGACCGGAGCCGTGCTCTCCGGTCCCGCGACCGAGGGCGTCTCCGTCTATCCCGTGCGGGAAGAGGACGGCATCGTCTCCGTCGCCCTCGAAGCCTTGCGGAGTTGAGGGTTGGTAGTTGAGAGGCTCGGAACCAGCGAGTGCCCCGGTGTGGCAACTCACCCTTCGGGTGAGCCTGCATTTCGGCGCAAGCCGCTCATTTCCAAACTATCAACTATCAACTATTCCCCCCTACTCCGTCGGGGGGTAAGGCAGCGACAGGCCTGTCGTGCCGAAGGCCACCGGCTCCGGCGTGAGCGCCTTGCCCCAGTAGTGCAGGAGGAAGCGGGGCGAATCCTTCGGGAACGCATAGATCAGGAGCCACCGCGACGCGCCGGGAGCGGCGGGGATCTCCTCCTCCGCCGACATCAGGGTGCCGTCGGGCCGCAGTGGTTCGGCATGGGGATCGCTTCCGTAGCTCACGAGGGTGCTGCCATCGACGATCTCGATGTCGTCGATGTCGAAAAACGGCGTGTGTCCCGTGATCGTCACGTCGACGGCGACGAGACGCGCCTCGATCGCCGCCTCCGGATTCGGCGAAAGGATGCTGTATCCGCTGTAGGGCCACGCTCCGTTCACCTTCACCGTACCCGTGCCGAGGCCTTCGGCCTGCTGCTTCGCACGGATCTGGAAGACGTCGTCCAGCACCCGCTTCTGTACTTCGGTGTCGAGTTGGCGGGCCTTGGCTGCCTCGATCACAATGGGCTCCTCCTCCGCCGGAGTGGCGGGAAGAACGGCCGCAGGGGCAGGGGCCGCCCCCTCCTCCACCTCCGGGGAGGTCTCTTGCGACGTCCTGTCGCAGGCGCAGAGAAGGAAAAGGGACAGCGCCGCGAGCCGGAGCGGAAGGGTGAATTCGGTCATGTCTCGGATCTTGTTTCCCGGCGGGTGGCCGTGACGGAACCTGAACAACCGCATCCGCCGCTTTTCAAACGGGATTTGCGAGGCGTAAGTGTCGCCATGCAGAACGAAATCATCGGGGAACGCTTCCAAGTGGCCCGCCTTGCCGACATCGCGCCCACTCCTTGTCCGTGCGGGCAGTCGCGCCGCGCCTTCATGAACGAGGCCAACACCGTCGCCTCGATGCACCTCGTCGAGATCAAGCGCGACAGCGAACTGCACTACCACCAGCGCATGACCGAGCTCTACTACGTCCTCGAAGGCGAGGGCCACATCGAGCTCGACGGCCAGATCCATCCGCTCGCCCCCGGCACCGCCGTCCTCATCCAGCCCGGCTGCCGCCACCGCGCCGTCGGCGAGAACCTGAAAATCCTCAACGTCCCCGTCCCCAAATTCGACCCCGCCGACGAATTTCCGGCCTGAAAGGCCGGAGTCATGGGTCACGA
>CAYSZN010000596.1:0-2781 GCA_964435425.1 uncultured Akkermansia sp.
GCTGCCCCTCGGCGAAGAGGATGTCGAAGGCGAGCGTCGATTTGCCCGATCCGCTGAGTCCGGTGAGGACGACGAATTGCTCGCGGGGGATTTCGAGGTCGAGGTTCTTCAGATTGTTCTCACGTGCTCCGTGCAACGAGATGACGTTGGCTGTTCGGTTAGGGTCATGGGTCACGAGTGACGGGGCATAGGCGACCGGAGCCTCCGCGACCTTGGGCGGTTTCTCTGGTGGTAGAGAAATTCGTGAGAATTTCTCCCCGATCCGCATGGAAAGGCCGTTCTCGGAGAAATTCTCACGAATTTCTCTACACTTACGAAGATACCTCCCCGTATGAGAACGAGGACACGCCGCCACCTCCTCCGGCGTTCCGCAAACGACCACTTCCCCGCCTCCGACGCCGGCCTCGGGGCCGAGGTCGATGACGTGGTCGGCGGCGGCGACGACGTCGAGGTTGTGCTCGATGACGATCACGGAATCGCCCGCCTCGACGAGCCGGTCGAAGGTCTTCAGCAGCATCGCGGTGTCGTCGAAGTGCAGGCCGGTGGTCGGCTCGTCGAAGATAAGCAGCGAGGTCTTGCCGTCCTCGCGCTTTCGCACGGGCGCGGCGAGGAGGTGGCCGACGAGCTTGAGCCGCTGGCTCTCGCCTCCTGACAAGGTGTTCAAGGGCTGGCCGAGGCGCAGGTAGCCGAGCCCGACCTCGGCGAGGAGCTGCAGGCCCGCGACGACGGAGGCGGCGGGCTTGCCCGGCATGGCGGAGAACCACGGGACGGCCTCGGCGACGGTCATCGCGAGCACGGCGTGGATGTTTCTCCCCGCCAGCTCGACCTCGAGCGCCTCGGGGGTGTAGCGCCTGCCCTCGCACTCGGGACAGGTCACGTAGAGGTCGCTGAGGAACTGCATCTCGACCTTCTCGAAGCCGTTGCCCATGCAGCGGCCACAGCGTCCCGCACCGCTGTTGAAGGAGAAGTAGCCCGGCGTGAGGGCACGGGCCTTCCCGTCGGGCGACTCGGCGAAGAGCTTCCGGATCGCGTCGAAGAGCCCGGTGTAGACGACGGGGGTGGAGCGCGGGGTGCGGGCGAGCGGCGCCTGATCGACCATCACGACCTCGCGGACATGGCCCGCGCCGCGGATCTCGCGGCATTGGCCGATCTCGGTCTCGCCGGTGGAGAGGCCGAGCGACTGAAGCAGGTTTCCGTGGAGGACGGAGTGGACGAGGGTCGATTTGCCGGAGCCGGAGACGCCGGAGACGCAGCAGAGCACGCCGAGGGGGAAATCGACGTCGATCTTCTTCAGATTGTGCTGGGCGGCCCGCTTCACGGAGAGCCAATGCCGGGGCTTGCGCCGCGAGGCCGGGGCGGGGATGGCCTTTTGCCCCGAGAGATATTGCAATGTCAGGGAATCTGGATGCTTTGTCAGGGACTCGGCGGCGGCCGCCTCGTCCACCGCGCCCGGACCGGCGTAGACCAGCTCGCCGCCGCCCTCGCCGCGTCCCGGCCCGATGTCCACGAGGTGGTCGGCGGCGCGGATCACGGCCTCCTCGTGCTCGACAACGACGAGGGTGTTGCCGAGGTCGCGGAGGCGGCGCATCACGCCCACGAGCTTGCCCACGTCGCGCGGATGCAGGCCCACGGTGGGCTCGTCGAGGACGAAGAGGGTGCTGGTGAGGCTGGCTCCGAGGCAGGTCGTCAGATTGACCCGCTCCGTCTCCCCGCCGGAGAGGGTGCGGGTGGGGCGGTCGAGATCGAGGTAGCCGAGCCCGACTTCCTTCAGGTAGCCGAGGCGGTTCGCGATCTCGCGATGGAGCATCGTGGTGGTTTTGTCAGAGCCGGTCGTGTCGATGGCGTCGAAGAAGGCGGCGAGGTCGTCGATGGAGAGCCGCCACAGATCGGGCAGCGTCTTCCCCGCGATGCGGAAGGCGAGGGCCTCGGGCTTCAGCCGCGTGCCGCCGCAGGCCTTGCAGAGAGTGTAGCTGCGGTAGCGGCTGAGGAAGACCCTGACATGCATACGATAGGCACGAGACTCGAGCCAGTCGAAGAAACCGCGCACGCCATACCAGATGCCCTGCCGCCAGGCCTCGTCGGGATCGCCGCCCTCGCCTTCGAGGATCCAGCGCTGGTCCTCGGGCGACAGCTCGTCGAAGGGCGTCACGAGGCTGAGCCCACGCGCCCGGGCGCAGCGCTCGAGGTCCTCCTCGCATTCGTAGTAGGAGTCGCCCTGGAAGGCCCGCACGAGGCCCTCGGCGATGGAGAGCGACTTGTCGGGGACCGCCTTGTCGAGGTCGATGCCGATGACGCGGCCGAAGCCCTTGCACGCGGGACAGGCTCCGAGCGGATGGTTGAAGCTGAAGAGCCCCGGCGTAGGTGCTTTCAGCACCGTGCCCGTCTCGGGCGAGGACCAGTCGCGGGAGAAGGAGACGCGTTCCCCCGACTCGGGATCGGCCACGGTGACGACGCCCTTTCCCAGATCCAGCGCTCGCTCGACCGCCTCGAGAAAGCGAGTCCGCCGCGCCGGATCGACCCGGTCCTGGATGACCTCGACGCGGGCGGGGAGAGTCTTGCGGCCATACCCTGTCGGGTCGTCCACCCGATAGGGTTTGCCGTAGAGCCAGACGCGCAGATAGCCCTGCTGCTGGAGAAAGGCGAAGAAGTCGGCGACCTGCGCCCCGGCGGGCGCGTCGATGGAGAAGAGGACGAGAAGCGACTTTCCCTTCCCGAAGCGCCCGGCCGACTTCCGCAGGATGGACTCCGGCGAGTCCGGCGCGATCTCCTCGCCGGTGACGG
>CAYSZN010000597.1:0-2780 GCA_964435425.1 uncultured Akkermansia sp.
TCGGGCGCGCGGGCGACGAGACAGGCCTGCTGGTCCTCGTCCGACTTGGGCGAACTGATGAAGCTGGTCACCTCGCGGAAATCGAGTTCCCCGAGCAGCCCTTCCCATTCGCTGCGGGTGAGCAGGGCGGAGCGCTGCCGCAGATCCGTGTCGCTGAAGCGCCACCAACCCGGCAGGAGGCCGAAGACGTTGTCGAGGGCGCCGCGGCGCCAGGTCACCTCAAGGAACATGAGGATGCCGTCCGGTGCGAGGCTGCGTCGGAGGTTCGCGAGCGTCGCCTTCAGGTCGGCGGTCGCGTGGATCACGTTCGAGGCGATGACGAGGTCGAAATGATGCGGCTCGAAGCCCTGGGCCTCGGGGTCCTTCTCACAGTCGAACATCTTGTATTCGACGAAGGGATACTCCTCCTCGAAGCGGTCCTGCGCCGCCTGGAGGAAGCTCGGTCCGTTGTCAGTGAAGAAGTACTCGGTGCGGTCCGCCGGGAAGACGGAGAGAATCTGGCCGGTGAGCGAGCCCGTGCCCGCCCCGACCTCAAGGACGCGGATGGCGCGGCGCTCCGGCAGATCGGCGACGGCCCGGGCGAGGGCGAGGCGAATCTGCTCGTTGATGACCGGGAAATCGGCCCCTTCGCGGTAGAAGCGCTCCATCACCCTCGAGGAACCCTGTGGGAAGAGCACTTCGAGCGGATCTTTCTCGCCGCAGAGGACGCCGGCGAGGTTCGGCCCGGCGAGACGCTGCAGCTCGGCCTCGGAGGCGAATTCCGGCATCTGCTTGGCGAGGCGGTCCACCCATTTCAGGGCTTCCTCGTGCATGGGGGCCTCCACGACCTCCCATTCCTCGTTTTCGCGCGGCGCGAGAATGCCGCCTTCGCTGAGAGCGGTGAGCTGGCCGTAGACGAGCTTGCGGTGGTGGTCCGCGATCATCAGCTCGCGCATCAGGCCCGGAACGGTGACGCGGTCACCGACCTGGGGCTGCCAGCCGAGCTCGATGTAGGCATTGACGATGAACTGCCGCGAGATCTCCTCCATCGCGGGGAGGAACTTCCCGTAGTGGTCGCCCAGGCCGCGGGCCTCGTAGAGATCCGCGAGGCCCTCGTTCGCCGCCGTCACCAGTTCGGCGGGCGCTGGCAGGTTCGCGGAACCCTGGTCCCGCGTGCCCTTGAGCCGGAGCAGCTCCCATTTCGCCTGGTAGAGGCATTTCTCAAGATCGTCCGCCTTGCTCTGCTCGACGCGGTCGGCGCGGAAGCCGTGGATCTCGGCGACCAGCCGGCCGCCGTCGTCATAGACCTTGATGTCCGCCTGGATGTATTCGCGGTCGTTAGTGGAATCCACCTTGGCGTGGCCCCAGAGGCGCAGCGGCGGCTTGTCCGTGTAGAGCCGGATGCTGCGGATCGCGGCGGGCAGGTAGAAGTAGTCGGTCGCGAGGGCTCCGTCCGGGATTACCTGACCGCCCTTCACCGTGTGGAAACAGGCGTCGAGGACGGCAGGATGGAAATGGTGGTCGGGAATGGTGTCCTTCAGCCCCTCGGGCGCGACGATCTCGGCGAGGGCCTCGCCGTCCTTGCGCCAGACATTCTGAAGATGCTGGAAGAGCGGGCGGAACTGGTAGCCCGCCTCCTCGTAGTCCTCGTAGTATTCCTCGTGGGTGAAATGGCGCGGCAGCCCCGCCTTGATCGCATTGAGGTCGGCCGTTTCGCCCGTCGGAACCGGCAGCTTACGCAGCACCCCCTGGGAATTCAGATCCCACTCCTTGCGCTCGCCGGTCGAGCTGAAGATCTGGAAGACCTTCGTCGCGGGGTCGAAGACCACTTCGACGACGGGAACCTTCTCCTCGCTGACGAAGAGGGCCTTCTTCATCTCCAGATCCTCGACGGCGTAGTTCTCGCCGGGGAAGAGCTTGCGCGCGATGGCGAGGCCGATCTCGCCGTAGCCCGCCGCCGGGAAGACGACGCTGTCCCAGAAACGGTGGTCGTCGAGCCAGTCGAAGTAGCGCGGATCGAGGTCGAAGCGCCAAGTCGGGCGCGGGGCCGTCTGCGCCAGCCCGAGAAGCGGATGCTCCAGCGGCGCGCAGCGGAGATACTGGCCCTCGGCCGATTCCAGCCAGAAGCGCTCGTGCTGCCAGGCGTAGGTGGGCAGGCGGACGAAGGCACCGCTGGCCTGGTTCACCGCATTCCAGTCGATGGCGTAGCCGTGGAGGTGGAGACGGGCGAGATTGCCGACCATCTCCTCCGACTCGTCGGTCTTGCGCTTCAGGCTGGAGAAGTAGAAGCCCTTCCGCCCTTGGTCGGAAAGGCATTCCATGATCGGGTTCTGGAGCGCCGGGTGCGGGCCGACTTCGAGGAAGGAATCCTCGCCCGAACGGACCAGCCCGGCGATGGCCGGAGCGAACAGGACCGCCTCGCGGACGTTCTGCCACCAGTATTCCCCGTCGAGCTTCGTGCCCTCGCACATTCCGCCGGTGACGGTGGAGATGTAGGGAATCGTGATCGCACGGGGCTGGATGTCCTTCAGCACCTCGAGGAGCTCCTCGCGGATGGGCTCCATCTGGTGGGTGTGGAACGCGTAGTCGATGCGCAGCCAGCGGACGAACTTGCCCTGCTCCTCGAGGCCCGCAACGATCTCCTCGAGCGGAGCGGTGTCGCCCGCGAGCGTGACCATGCCGGGGCTGTTGATCACCGCGACCTGGACCTGGTCCTCCCGGCCCGCGATGGCCTTGCGGGCCTCGGCCTGGGAAAGCCCGACCGCGACCATGCGGCCCTTGCCGCCGGTCATGTCCTGAAG
>CAYSZN010000598.1:0-1166 GCA_964435425.1 uncultured Akkermansia sp.
CCGGTGAGGACTTTCTCGCGCACGTCGGCCTTGCCGTCGCCGTCGGTGTCTTTGAGATACCAGATGTTCGGGGTGGCCGCGACAAAGACGCCGCCTTTCCAGCAGGCCACGCCGGTGGGCCAGGAGAGGTCTTCGGCAAAGAGGGTTGCCTTGTCGAAGACACCGTCTCCATCCGTGTCTTCGAGCAGGCGGATGCGTCCGATGGGCTGGTCGGTGGGGTTTTCCTGGTTCGGTTTGTGCTGCGCCTTGTCCGTGTAGGGGTAGTCGCGCATCTCGCAGACGTAGGCGCGACCGTTCTCGTCGTAGGCCATGGCGACCGGGCTGGCCACGAGCGGCTCGGCGGCTAGGAGATCCATGCGGAAGCCGTCGAGGACGCGGAATTTCGCGGCGGCTTCCTCGGGCGGCGTGGGCGGGACGACCGGGAGCTTGCCGGTGACGGCGTCCCGCTCGGGGGTGGACATGGTTTTCTCCTGTGCCGGTGCGAGGGTGGCGAGGAGGAGGGCGATCAGGGGCTGTCGCAGGATATTCTTCATAGATAGTTGGAAATACTTCGTTAGATTGAGATTTGGACCACGAATGGGCACCAATGGACACGAATGTTCTTGATTTCTATCCGTGTGATTCGTGTCATCCGTGGTCAAAATCCGAATTTAACGGAGTAGCGTTAACCAA
This sequence comes from uncultured Akkermansia sp., assembly GCA_964435425.1. Taxonomy (GTDB): domain Bacteria; phylum Verrucomicrobiota; class Verrucomicrobiia; order Verrucomicrobiales; family DEV007; genus Arctic95D-9. The sequence goes on from CAYSZN010000598.1 coordinate 673, forward strand.
AGTCTCATCCCAACAGCGCCCTAGCATTGCCAAAACACACCGCACGCGAAGCCGCCTCGTCGAGCACGGACTCCCGCAGCTTGAGCTTCGCCGATTCGAAATAGAAGAAGGGCGCATGGGAGCCGAAGCAGACCCGCCCATTCGGAATCTGCGCGAGCAGGTTGGCGAGGCCCTCCATGCCTTCCAGCGTGGCGATCTCGTAGGCGATGCCTCGCGCGGCGAGCGACTGCACCGGCAGGCCGCGCAGGGTGCGGAAGGCGTTGAGCAACTGCACGCGCAGCTTGGGATGGGGCTTCATCAGGTCCGGCAGTGGTGAGGGATCGACGGGCGGGACGTTGACGAGGGGATGGAGGGTGCGCTCGTCCTCCATGATGAGGGCGATCTGCACGAGCAGGCCGTGTCGGGCGGCGAGTTCGAAGAGACGTACGGCGGAGGGATCGGCGAGGGTGTAGCCGTGGTAGTTCGGATGCAGGCGGATGGCGTGCATCCCGTGG
>CAYSZN010000598.1:1266-2779 GCA_964435425.1 uncultured Akkermansia sp.
TCGCTCATGCCTGAATGCCCTTGTCGGTGAGAATGGGAAGGAGAAGCTGCCGCAGATTCTCGCAGAGGATGAGCTGCTTGGCCTCCTCGGGAATGGCCGCGCCGAAGACCTTGGCGAGTTGCGACGCGAAGCTGCGCCCGGCGGCGTCGCTGCCGTAGATCACCCGCTCCGCGCCCAGTTCGCGCACGGCCATCTCGGTGAAGCCCGCGACGGGATCGCTGCCCGCGAGTTCGATTCGCACGTTGGGCAGATGGCGCACCGCTTGCAGGCCCAGCTCCCAATCGCCGCCGCTGTGGCCGCAGATGAGCGGCACGTCGGGGTGGCGGGCGGCGAGTTCGGCGAAGTCGTCCGGAGTGGATTCGCCGGGCTTGTTGCCGGTCAGGTTGAACCAAGTGTGTTGGAAGACTACGGCCTTCAGCTCGGCGGCCCGACGGATGATGGGATCGAGCTCGGGCGCGTTGCAGCGTCCCGCGACCCATAGCTTGACGCCGACCATCGGCCCCTGCGCCACGCAGCGCTCCAGTTCGGCGAGAGAGGCCTCGACGTGCTTCGGGCTGAGATAGACGAAGCCGAAAAAGCGGTCCGGGTATTTCGCGAGGACGCGCAGGATTTCGTCGTTCTGCTGGCGGAACTGTTCCGGCATTGGATCGAGCGCCCAGCGCATGCCCATGTAGACGCAGAGGCGCTCGATGCCCATGCGGTCGGCCACGTCGAGGAGGTGCCCGGCGCGTTCCTCGGGCGTGGCTTCCGGCAGGGAAGGCCCGGCGAGATGACAATGGAGGTCCCAGATGCGCATAAGGGGGGGCGGCGAAGCCGCCGTAAAAGGTGAAAAGTAAAAGGTAAAAGGTGGAAAGGAGCGGGACTTTTCAAGTCCCGTTATTGTTGGTGGGGACTTGAAAAGTCCCCCTCCGGGCGCTTCGATTCTTTGCTTCTCTACTTCTTTGCTTCTTCTATTCCAGCTCCTCGGCGCGAGTCCTCGCGGAAGCGGAAGACCACGCCGTCGCCCAGCAGATCGGCGCTGGTCACGGTGGGGCACCAGTGCCGCTCGATGTGGGCGATGACGAGGTCGTTGCCCTCGAAGTGGCTGACGAAGGGCTCCTCCGCGGGATTGTACATCGAATCGGTCATGTCGCGCATCAGCGTGACGTTCATGCCTTGGCGCACGAGCTGCCGGATGCCGAAGGGTCGGCCGAGCACGCACATGTTGGTGTGGACGCCGAGAAGGATGACGTTTTCGATCCCCCGCTGCCTCATCAGGTAGAAGGCCTCCACCGAATCGGTGACGGCGTCCCCCTCGGCGATCTCCAGAGTCTCGATCTGCCGGCTGTAGAAGCGGACCTGCTCGCGGAGCTCGCCGGTGTCGTCGCAGGGCTGTTCGATTTTCACCGGCAAAGGTGGCTCGCGGCCTTCGTCGAGGTGGCACCAGCTCTCCAGAGGCACCGCCGTCTCCACCGGGGGCGCCTGCTTCGCCAGCTCGCGCTGGGGCGTGCCCTCGTAGCGGTCCATGCAGCCG
>CAYSZN010000599.1:0-2773 GCA_964435425.1 uncultured Akkermansia sp.
GCCATGTCCTCGCCCCGGTCGAGCGCGTCGAAGAAGGACTGGAACTGATCCTTGTAGGGATGGTCGGCGACATCGCCGGAATCGGCGAGAGCCATGGGCAGCTCCGTCCACTTCTTGTCGCGCAGATTGAGCTGCGTCGAGTAGATCTTGTTGTCCAGCATGCTGCCCTCGCTGCCCACGAGATGGGTGTGGAAGTAGTAGGGCTGGAGACAGTCGATCACCGAGGCGACCTTGCCGACCGCGCCGTTGGCGAACTTCAGCAGGGAGACCGTGGTGGTGGCGTATTCGTATTTCTGGAAGATCTCGTGGCGCGACTGGGTCTCGTAGGCGGTCACCTCCTCGACCTGGTTGCCCATGCAGAGGAGGAGCGCGTCGAGCGCGTGGCATCCCGCCGAGAGCAGGCTGCTGCCGCCGTTCTCGCGGGTCGTGTTCCAGCGATACTGGCCATACCAGGGGCCAATGCCGTGGTAGTAGTCGACCTCGCCGTAGTGGATCTCGCCGATCATGCCGCTCTCGAGGAGCTTGCTCGTCGTGAGGAACTGGCTGACGAAGCGCAACTCGAAGCAGACGCAGGCCTTCACCCCCGCGGCCTTCACCGCCTCGCCGATGGCGCGGGCATCCTCCCAGGAGAGGGCGACCGGCTTCTCGAGGATGATATGCTTGCCCGCCCGCGCCGCGGCCTCGGCCTGGGCGCGGTGCTGGGCCGGGTAGCTCGTGATCGAGACGACGTCGATGTCCGAGGCGAGCATCTCGTCGAGATCGGTGTAGGTCTTGATGGCGCTGCCGTGCCGAGCCGAGACCTCGGCGTCGTCGAGGGGACGCGAGGAGTAGACCGCCGTCACCGTACCCTGGTTCGTTCCATTGATCGCGTCCGCATGGGCCGTCGCCGCCCAGCCATATCCGATGATGCCTACTTTGTATGCCATGCGCGCATTGAACCGAAGACCACGGCACAGGGCAACGGAAAACTTCGTAAAATCCGAAACCGCTTCGCGGGACTGCTGATTGGCGCTGATCTTTGCTGATGTTTCAAAACCCAAAACGATCAGCGGAAATCAGTGTCCATCAGCGGTCGCCGGAGGCCCAGCCAGCCATTCGGATTTCGAGGAATGGCCCGAAAGCCCCGTCGGGATGGCCCCGAATGCGTGATTTGTTCGAGCGGATGGCAGGCGTAGCTTGTCTGAACCCCTGCCCACGTTCCACCACCACTCTCCCTCAGCCATGATCCACGACCGCCGCGCATTCCTCAAAGGCCTCGGGGCCGCCGTCGCCCTGCCGTCCTTCGAGACCTTCTTCAGCGCCTCCGCAGCCCACGCGGCGGCGAAGGGACTCGCCACCACCGCGACCGGCGCGCCGCTGCGGACCGCCTTCCTCTACAAGCCGAACGGCATGAACATGGAGAAGTGGGCGACCGCCGGCACGGGATCCGACTTCTCTCTCGCCGCGACGCACGAACCCTACGCGAAGTTCAAGGAACATCTCCATCTCTTCAACAACCTCGCCCACCTCAACGGCACCGGTGGGCCCGACGGCGCCGGCGACCACGCCCGCGCCAACGCCACCTTCCTCACCGGGACGCGTCCCCGCAAGACCGCTGGGGCCGACATCAAGCTCGGCATCTCCGTGGATCAGGTCATCGCCAATGCCGCCAGCGACCAGACGCGCTTCTCCTCGCTGGAGCTCTCCTGCGACGGCATCCGCAAGAGCGGGATCTGCGACTCGGGCTATTCCTGCGCCTACCAGTTCAACCTCTCGTGGCGCTCGGACACCACCCCGATGACGCCCGAGTCGAATCCCCGCCATGTCTTCGAGCGCCTCTTCGGCGCGGGACCGAAGGGCGAGCGGGAGAAGAGCTTCACCCTGCGCAACCAGCGCCAGCGCTCCATCCTCGACTTCGTGATGGAGGACGCGAAGACGCTCAATCGCCAGCTCGGCCGCAACGACCAGCTCAAGCTCGACGAATACATGACCGGCGTGCGCGAGATCGAGCGCCGCATCGAGAAGGCGGAGAAGTTCGGCCTGCCCGACGATCCCGGCATCGACGCGCCCGCGGGCGTGCCCGGCAGCTACGAGGAGCACATCCGCCTGATGATGGACATGCTGGTGCTCGCCTTCGAGACCGACTCGACCCGTGTCGCCACCTTCCTCCTCGCCCACGACGGCAGCAACCGCAGCTTCAAGGAGATCGGCGTTTCGGACGGACACCACTCCATCTCGCACCACCAGAACAACCCCGAAGCCCTCGACAAGCTCGCCAGGATCGATCTCTTCTATTCGCAGCAGTTCGCCTACTTCCTCGAGCAGCTCCAGGCGCGCAAGGACGTGGACGGAAACTCGCTGCTGCACAACTCGATGGTCGTCTGGGGCAGCGGGCTCGCCGATCCCGACCGCCACCGCCACACCGACCTGCCCATCGTCCTCGCCGGCCACGGCGGAGGCACGATCCAGACCGGTCTCCGGAGCGAGCTCGCCCCGGACACGCCGATGAGCAACCTCTTCCTCAGCCTCCTCGACCGCGTCGGGGTGAAGGAGGAGCGCTTCGGCGACTCGACCGACCGGCTCTCGCAGATTGGGTGAGGTGGTAGCGGTGCCGGACCAGACAAGGAGAGGCGTTCCCAATTCCGTCCTCGTGAATGCGTTCGCTCTCCCCTCTTTGGCCGAAATCGAAGCCGCTGCGGACCTGATCCGTCCGCATGTCCCGCCGACACCGGCCTACCACTGGCCCTTGCTCGAATCCGGGCTCGGTGCCGAGGTCTGGATCAAGCACGAGAAC
>CAYSZN010000600.1:0-2773 GCA_964435425.1 uncultured Akkermansia sp.
GCGACCTGCTGATGCTCCATGTCGCCAACACCCTCGACGATCCCACCTCCGACAACATCAAGGCCGAGCTCGCCGAGCTGATCGGTTGCGTTTGAAAAATCCGAAATCCGAAACTCCACAACCGCCATGAACCCAGACGAGCCCGCTTTCACTTCGGATTTCACCCTCGGCATCCCGCCGGAGGATCTCCTGCGTCGGGGCCTCCAGTCCCGTCCCAGCACCGGGAATCCCCAGCCTTGGCAGCCGCCCGATGTGGAGGAGCTCTCCCGCCTCCTGCCCCAGTATCGCATCGAATCCCTCCTCGGCCGTGGCGGAATGGGCGCGGTCTACAAAGGCTGGCAGACCGCCTTGGAGCGCCCCGTCGCCATCAAGCTGCTCCCCGCCGAAATGGCCGCCGACGAGTCCTTCATCGCCCGCTTCCAGCGCGAGGCCCGCGTCCTCGCCCGGCTCCAGCATCCCGGCATCGTCGCCGTCCACGACTTCGGCCAGACCGGAGAGGGTCACCTCTACTTCGTGATGGAGTTCGTCGACGGCACCGACCTCCACCGGATCATCCACGGCCCCGGACTGAGCGAGGAACAGACTCTGGAAATCGTCTCGCAGCTTTGCGAGGCCCTGCAATACGCCCATTCCCAGGGCGTCGTGCATCGCGACATCAAGCCCGCCAACGTCCTCGTCACCGGCGACGGACGGGCCAAGCTCGCCGACTTCGGCCTCGCCCGTCCCGTGCAGGAAGGCAGCGCCGTGCTGACGCAGGGCAATGTCGTGATGGGCACGCCCGACTACATGGCCCCCGAGCAGCTCTACGGCATGCCTGACCATCGAGCCGACCTCTTCTCTCTCGGCGTGATGCTCTACGAGATGCTGACGGGCCGTCCGCCGCGCGGGAGCTGGCTCGCGCCCAGCCAGCGCGTGCAGGTCGATGTGCGCCTCGACGGCGTGGTCCGTCCGGGCCTTGCAGGAGGACCCTGAGCTGCGCTACCAGCAGGCCAGCGAGATCAAGACCGACGTCGATTGCATCCGTGCCACCGTGTTGGAGGTGCCGGAGCCGGAGGTTCCCGCAGCGCCCCCGGCCAAAGCCGTGCCGGGGAAGGGGAAAGCGCCCACTGCCGCTGGATGGGTCGCGGCGGTTCTGCTGCTGGCGGTCGCCGGTGTTGCCGGGGCGGTGCTGTTTCCTTGGGGCGGTGCGCCGCAGGTGGATGCGGTCGATCAGACTGGCCCGACTGGCCCGACGGGTCAGACCAGTCCGACCGGTCGGATCGACCCGCCCGCGCCCGAGGAGCCACCCCTAGCCCAAGCCGCGTCCGCCGCCGATGTCGTCGCTGACGAGGCTCCGCCGCAGGCGTCGCCGCCCGTGCCGGTTTCCTCCACACCTGTCGCCATCGCTGCCGCCCCGGTCGGAGCCACCGAGGAGCAGCCCTTCGAGAACAGCCTCGGGATGAAGTTCGTGCCCGTGCCGGGGACGGAGGTGCTGTTTTGCATTCACGAGACGCGTTGGAAGGACTATGCGGCCTACGCGGCGGAGAATCCCGATGTGGATGAGAGCTGGAAAAGCCAGAACCTTGCCGGATACACGATCACTGAACACAGCGGAGACCATCCCGTGATACACGTGAACTGGGATGACGCGCAAGCCTTCTGCGCGTGGCTGAGCAAGGGGGAGGGCAGGACTTACCGTCTGCCAACGGACGAAGAATGGAGCCTCGCGGTGGGTTTGGGCGGCAAGGAGGTTCGTTCGCCCGGCGACACGCCGGAGAGTCTCAGCGGCAAAGTGGAAGGCGAATACCCTTGGGGCACGGCATGGCCACCGCCATCGGGTGCGGGCAACTACGGAGACCAGAGTCGGAAGGAGAAGGCACCCTACAAAAACGCAGACTATTTGGAGGGCTACGACGACGGCTTTCCGACGATCTCGCCGGTGATGAGCTTCGCCCCGAATGCTTTGGGGCTTTACGACATGGGCGGAAATGTCGCAGAGTGGGTGGAGGATTGGTCTTCGGAGAAGAGGAGCCACCGCATTTTGCGCGGAAGTTCATGGAACAAGGGAATCCGTAATGACTTGCTGTCTACATGGCGCATTCGGCAGCCCGCAGAACCGCGATATAGCGGCAATGGCTTCCGCGTCGTCCTCGTCCCCGATGCCGGGGCGACACCTGCCGTCGCCCCTCCCACCCCCTCCATGCCCGCCGCGGTGGCTCCGGTCTCCGCCGTCGCTCAGCGCCTCGCGGAACTCCGCACCGCCTACGAGACGGCCTATCAAAACGGCCCCGGCCAGGTCCACGCGACCGCCGTCGCGGACCTCGACGCCAAATACCTCGCGGCCATCGACCGCGCCCTCGCCATCGCCACCGGGAGCGGCGACCTCGACGGTGCCGTGGCTTTGCGCGACGAGAGACGGCGCGTCGAATCTGGCCAACCCCTGTCCGCCGACGACAGCGCCGCCACGTCCGCGCTGCAAGCCCTGCGGCAAACCTACCGCACCACCCTCGCCGATCTCGAAGCCCAGCGCGACCGGCAGTCCGCCCCCCTCGCTACCCGGTATCAACAGGCTCTCGAAGCCTATCAGAGCGAGCTGACCCGAGGCGGCGATCTCGACGGTGCGCTCGAGGTGAAGAAGGCCCGTGACACGCTCCCGAAGGCTCCTGCGCCCGCTCCCGCCTCCCCGTCCGGTGCCGCCGCTCCGGCGGCCGGTTCCACCGGCATGGCGGCGACCTTGGTGCGGGCCACCAAGGAGCAGCCTTTCGAGAACAGCCTCGGGATGAGGTTCGTGCCG